>JAYZVA010000169.1:0-9798 GCA_036156175.1 Myxococcota bacterium | reverse complement strand
AGAAAATCGCGTCGATTGATGTCAGCCATGATTCGCTCCCGACCTACTTGTGACACGTGTAGCAGTCTTTCAACTCAGCCCGTCGAAGCTCTGCGTTTGCGCCATAGTTTTCGTCGACATTCGGGTGGTCTGCATGGCAATCCAAGCACCACCCCATTTGCAATGTGTTGACCCGATAGGCCACCGTCATCTCTTCCTGCACCTGGCCGTGGCATTCTTGGCAGGCAACCCCACCGCGCACGTGCCGTTTGTGGCTGAAATACACGAAGTCGGGGAGATCGTGGACCTTGTTCCAAGGAATCGGCTCTCCCGAATCGTAGAAGGCCTTGAGCTTCTCGAGTTCCGGACGGTCCGTCGAGTCGATCACCTTGTGGCAGTTCATGCAGGTTTCCGTCTCTGGAATCCCCGCGTGGATGCCGCGGCGAGCTCCCGTGTGGCAATACTCGCATTGTATCTGCAGCGTGCCAGCGTGGAGCTTGTGCGAATACTCGATGGGTTGGTCGAGCACGGGAGCCCGTTCGACTTCGCCGTACGCGACCTGACCATCGCGGTCGGGAATGAGGGCGTATGGGCGGAGTGGGAACAGTTCATCTTCGTTTGGCTCCATCCCGCTGGGTCCGGCGGGAATGTAGTCCGAGATGGCGAATTCAGATGCGGTGGGGGTTGCTGACCCGTCTCCGTCGGCGTGACTCTCGGCACCGATCAACCCGAGGGTCAGACCGGCGGCGATGAGTGCCGCGAAGCAAAGGGCAGCGAAGAGTTGTGAGCGCATGTGGGTGGTCTCCCAATGATCGGGCGTTTCCTAATGCGTTTATGTACCCTTTTCAACAGCTTTGCGCATGCCTGATTGAGTCGGGCGATCGGCGGGGCCCATGTGCCCCATTGGTTGTGGGCGTTGACCCACGAAAGTCACCCGATCGCGATGGCAAGATTTTCGGATCTAAAGGGGCACAGTGTGCGACCCAACGGGGTGGCTCCCTGCAACGGTTTCGCCCTCAATCCGACTTTGCGTGGGATCCAGTGGCATCCAAACCAGGTCGGCCTCGGCCGTCATGGACATGGTGCCCAGCTCCAGCGCGGAAGATGTCAGGATCTCGGTCGACACGGCCGTTGGGGCTTCCCCGGCGTCGTCGGGGGTCATTTCCACGCCGAAGCTCCGGAGGTAGTCGCCGCCAGAGCCGCCGTCGGTATCGTCGAGCAGCAGCGCAAAGCGTTCGATTCCGGAAACGCCGAATCCGGACCAGTTGAGGGGCTCTGTGAGGGCCTGTTGGTCGCTGTATGGCGGGTCGTGGAGCAAATCTTGAGAGCCGGTGTACTGGGCCCGCTTGACGCCAGCGGGGGTCTTGATGGCTGCGAAATGGATGGTCACTTCGGTCTGGGCGACCTCGAGCGCGCGATTCATGTCTTCGCGGTCGCGTGGTCCCCACCGGACATCGGCTCCGCCTTCCACCACACCAAGAGCGGGCAAGTACCTCAAGTGCATGCCAAACCCGCGAGACGTATACCCGAGTGCGGGGTCGTAGTCGGTTGGGTAGTCACTCGCCTGCGCGACATCCGTGTTGATGGTGAAGCCTTGGAGCACCACCGTGTCGGGATCGAGCATGTCGAGGGGTGCCGTTGACGTGCCACCATCTGGCCCTACCGTGAAGGTGATGGTGCCCGTCTCAACCGTGATCTCGGCACCCGTCACGTGTTGTTGGTGGATTCGATGCTCCACGTCATCCGACCACGTGTCTCCGGTTGACCAGTCGCCACCGAGAATGCCCGAGTGAGCCTGCCCCACCTCTCCCGTCCGTACCTCGATGAGCGACACACGGTGCGACAGCATCCCCCATGTGTGGTTCCAACCGCTCCAGATGGTGTGCACGGGGCCGGAGATCGGTGCCGCGTCTCCAGTGTCGTCGGTTGGTTTGGAGCACCCGGTCGTGAGCCCCAAGATCAGTCCAAGCATGTTCATGTTGCGTGCTTAACCGGCATTCGCGTTACCCGTAGCGGCGATGCGCATTACCGGTGGAATATTGCGGGGGAGGACGGTGCCGTTGAGGGTGCCCAACGGCGTCAGGCCGACCTCTGCACGAGTCCGGGAAGCGATGTTTTCAGTGATCGGCCAAGACCTTTCGGGTCAGACGGTGCTGGACGCGTGCGGTGGCAGCGGTCTGCTTGGCATCGAGGCCGCCAGCCGCGGCGCTCGGGTGACCACCGTCGAGCGCCGTTCATCTGTAGCGCGGGCCATTGCGCAAACGGCCGCGGCGCTTGATGTGGGATTGGACGTGCGGACGCAGGATGCACGGACGGTGTTTGGTGCGGGTGAATGGGACATCGTGCTCCTGGACCCTCCCTATGCTGATGACGCATTGGCGTGGGCACTCGGGGCGGCTGCCGCTGCCCTTGAGGTGTTGGTCGTGGAGCACCGCGCGACCTTCACGATGCCCACAGCCCTCGATGCGCTGGTGCTGGATAAGCCGCGTCGCTACGGCGACACGGCCCTATCGATCTACTGGAGACGGGCGTAGTCCGGTTTCCACAAAGCGCCGGTAGTCGTTTAGGATCTGCCGGTGGTCGAACGCCATCGACTCCGGCAGCTCGTCCAGTCCGAAGATTCGCGCCTCCTCTGCATCATCCATCCCAACGGGTTCGCCCACAGCGTGCGCGGTGAATACCGCGGTAAGCGTGTGTTTTCGAGGGTCGCGTGCCGGGTCCGAATACACGTACAGCAACTCGTCGAGCGTGACCGACAAGCCGGTTTCCTCCATGGCTTCGCGGCGCGCAGCAGCCTCGCACGTTTCGCCCTCATCTTGATAGCCGCCGGGCAACGCCCAGCCATACGGGGGGTTGCGGCGTCGGATGAGCACAATTCCGCTTCCGACTCGGATTACAATGTCGACAGTTGGGATTGGGTTGCGATGGTTCTTGCTCATGAAGGCCTCCGAGCGGTAGGGTTGCGGACGGGACAATCTTATTCTGAGACCTCGGGGGAGTGCGAATGGCGTTGGTGATTGGGTCGGGCATGGACGCACTTCGTGCCGCAGCAATGTTGGCATCGACGGGCGCATCCGTTTGTTTGTTGCAAGAGTCCGAGACGCCGCACGGTCTCGCGCATCCCGAGTTGGATGAGGGCGACGGTCGCCTTCGCATCGAGTCGTCGTTTCGCACCGCGGCCGAGGGGGTTCTTGGACCACTGACCGAGGGCGAGCCCGTCCGCCGGTCGGTCGCCAAGAACGGATCGCTGCAAGCGCTGCCTCTGCGGCGCCTCGGTGTGGCGCGATTGTTTGAGCGAGACCACTTTTCGGACACGGGGCTGCGGTTTCTGGAGCGTCGCCTTCGCAACAACCTGATCCCGTTGACCGGCGAGGGTCAGGAAGAACGCACGTACCGGGAATGGGTCATTCGTCGGATGGGGGAGCCCGCGTATCGGCACGCCTATGCTCCATACGCAGAGCGGCGATGGGGACTAAAGGGCGACATGTTGTCGGTGGCAGTTGCGCGGGCGTTCCACAACCCTCAATCGGAATCGCCGGTGTTGAGGGTGAAAGCAGGGCCGGAATCGGCCATCGCGCGGGCCACGGCTGTGATCGAAAACAATGGGGGCGAGATCGTGACTTCCGCGACGGTGCGAGCGATGGAGGTGAAAGACGGTCGGGTTGTCTCGGTGCGCGTGGGGCGGAAAAAATACGGTGCAGGCGACGGCCCCATATGGGTGGCTCGCACGCCCTCGGTCGTCGCGACCTGGCTGGGCGATGCGCTGGATTCCGGGGGCCATGTCGACGCGAATTGCCTCGAGGCGCACGACCGGGTGCGCATCGCGATGACCGCATCGTGGGACGGTGCGGCAGAGGAAGTCCATTTGCTGGATCCCGACGCCGTTGGGTTTCGTGTCTCGCGCTTGCCCGGTAACGACACCACCGTTGTTGTGGACCTAACGATGTCACCGTATGCGCCGGATCCCAACCTCGACGATGTCGCGCGCTGCGTTCGCGGTCTCGGTTGGCGGGACGTCGATCCCACGACTGCCCGTATTGAGCGGCACCACGAGTGGGTTCCCCTGTGGGCACCGGTCGTTCACCCAAGGCTGCGACGCTTGAGCCTCTCGTTCCGGGAACTTGGCGTTGCAATGGTGGGCAGGAGGGGGACGTTTGCCCCGATTGGTCCGGGTACCGAGCTCATGATTGCTGCGCGGTATTCGGGCGACCCGGACCCCGATCAGCGCGAGGCCATGCGCGTGCTGTTTGCGCCGCCGGTCAAAGACGACGATCTGGACGCGAGTTTTCGGGATTTTATCTGGCGCTGACCTCAGGGTCGCTCACTCAGCCGTCTCCGGACGCACTCCCGCCCCCCCTCGCGCCAGCGCTTGCCTTCGCAAAGGGTGGGAGCCAAGTCGATGCTGTCTTTATGGGCATCGAGCCTCAGTTGCCCGTCGAGTCCGCACGTGTTCTGCCCGGAGAAATACAGCGTCCACTGAGCCGTCTCCCCATGCGTTGTGAGCGTCCGAATGCTGTTCGGGTCGTCGGTTGGCGGAATGGTCAGGGGGTCGCCGATGCACGCCCGAAGTGTCCCGGTGATGGACATCCATCGAGCCGGCCAAGGCGGCCGACCATCTTCGAACACGATGGTGCGCTCGATCAGCGTGAGGTCCATGATGCGCCCGTCCTCGGACCGCCATCGTTCGGCGGCGCAGGGGCGCCGTTCCCGACACCGCTCGACCATCGCTTTGCCCCCGGCAAACGGTGGCGCGTCCGGCCACACGCTGTCGCCAGGAGTTACCCGGCCGACCAGCTCCCAGTGGACGACCGGCTCGCCGCTTGTCTGGGGAGTGATTGCTGCAGCGTGGGGGCCTCCATCGGCGACGGGAACCCCATCGCCGCAGGCAACGAGTGCGAGGAGGATGGCGCCGTCAGCGACGCGGTTTGAGATTTTCGCACTTTTCAATTTCAAACTCGCCATTCAGGCTGCCATCGTCGCCAAAATTCACCTCAAAAGTGCCCGACAGCCAGTCGTCTTCCAGCGTGCTGTCGATGCTGCCCGTGGTGGAGCGGTAGGTGTCTGCGGTGCCGCGGTCGCTCGCGATGAACCAGCCGGTCGCCGGCGAGTTGGTGGCCGCGATCGTCAGCTTGCCATCCTGAACTTCGGCGCTCTCGTAGGTGATCTGCAGTGCGTTGAAGGTTGCGTCGGTGCGCAACTCGTCAGACCCAATGCTGTAGCGCTCGCTGACCCAGGACATCTGGTCGCATTCCATCTCGGTGTCCAAGAACACCATGTACGGACCGCCCCAGAACGCGCTCGAGCCGCCCACCTTCTTTCCATCGACCGAACCGGTGATGTCCGCGAAGCCGCCGCCGCAGGCTGTGAGCCAAACGGCTGAAATGCAAGAAATGAACAGTTGACGCATGGTGCCCTCCGAAACCCTTGTTATCGTCCAAGCGTGGGACTCACCACTGGAGGGTGCGATGACCGACCCGTTGTTTGATGCGGCCATCGCTGGAGACCGCCTCAGTTTGTCACGAGCGATCTCTCGCATTGACAACCGGTCGCCGGGATCATTGGAGTCGGTGGCGCGATTGCAGCCGCGGCGCGGTCTTGGGCCCGGCGCTCCCATGGTGTTGGGCATCACGGGCCCCCCCGGTGCGGGCAAGAGCACCTTCACAAACTGCGTGATCGCGCGGGCTCGAGCGCGTGACCAGCGGGTCGGTGTGGTTGCCGTGGACCCTTCGAGCCCGTTTTCCGGTGGCGCAATCTTGGGGGATCGGCTTCGGATGGAAGCCCATGCAGAAGACCCAAACGTTTTCATTCGCTCGCTGTCCAGTCGGGGACACCTGGGCGGATTGTCCCGCGCAGCAGGTCAGGTGGTGGACCTCATGGATGCCGCCGGGTTCGATGTCATCATTGTCGAGACCGTTGGCGTGGGCCAGTCGGAGCTTGCGGTCATGGAGGTCGTGGATACCGTTTTGGTCGTTCTCACTCCCGAGAGCGGCGACGTGGTGCAAACCATGAAGGCGGGACTGTTGGAGGTGGCCGATGTGTTTGCCGTGAACAAGGCCGACCGTGTTGGTGCGGAGGCCTTGGCCCGAAACTTGGAGATGATGGTGCACCTCGATGCCTCCACGGGTCCGGACGGCTGGACGATTCCAGTGCGGACGTGTGCGGCTGTGGACGATGTGGGCGTCGATGAGGTGGTGGATTCGGTGACAAAGCACGGACGATGGCTGCAAGGACCCGGACGGAGGGCGTGGGAAGCCCGGCGAGCGGAGGGACGGCTTCGCACGTTCTTGGATGTGGTGTCAGAAGATGCCCGAGTCACCGCCCGCGCAGCGCTCGACGGGGAAGGCGCCGCCATGAGGCGCGAGTTGGAGCAGGGGCTCAATCCGTACGTTGCCGCCGCACGATGGCTGGCCGAGTCATGACGTGGGACCCGGCGGACTACCCCAGGAGCCGGGGGCGGGTCCATCTGGTTCGAACCGGACGGTTGGCACGGCTGGTGCTGGACAACCCCGCGGCACGAAACGCGATGAGCGTCGGCATGATGGCTGACCTGTTGGGGTCTGCAGCGGCGCTTGTTGCCGAGCCGCCGGGCGTGTTGATCCTCCATGGTTCGGACGGTTTTGGTTTTTGTTCTGGGGGCGATCTGCGCGACGTGCGCGCGCATCTGATGAATCCTGAAAGTGCCGAGGGAATGCCTCAGGCAATGGGTGAGGCCATCGCTGCCCTGGCATCGCTGCCTTCGGTGGTCATCGCCGCGGTCGAGGGTCATGCGCTTGGGGGCGGAGCGGAGTTGAGCCAGGCCGCCGACATCGTCGTGATGGCCGAAGACGCATGCGTTGGGTTTGTGCAGGCCCGATTGGGGGTCTCGCCGGGCTGGGGAGGAGCTGCGCGGGTTGTGCATCGAATTGGTCGCGCGCGCGCCCTGCGAGTGTTGGCGGCGGCGGAGCGGTTCCATGGCCCGGACGCGAAATCGATCGGGCTGGCGGACGAAGTGGTGGCTCCGGGCGACGCGGTCGGCCACGCCGAGGAGCTCGCCCAGCGGATGCTGCAGGCACCAGACGCGGTGCTTCGCGGTCTGGTGGAAATCGTGCGTGCGCCCCACCCCAGTCGAACGGAGTCGGAGGTGTTTGCTCGTTTGTGGGCAGGCCCTGACCATCGGGCGGCGCTCCGCGCCGTGGAGGCTGGCGGGTGATTCTGATTTGGTTGGCTGTCTTGGCTTGCGGCCCGAAGGTCGCCGGTGGCGTCGGAGAAGGCGACCTCGGCGAACCGGGTCGGCCGTCGGTTGAGCGGCCATCCGGCCTGGTCCATGACGGCGTCTTCACGGACGAAACGCATGGGTTTACGGTGCCCTTGTTGGAGGGCTGGGTCGCGGAAGCCGGTCCCGCGAGCGGCTTGATGCGCGTGGCGATGCAGCACATCCCGACGGACACCCGTGTTGAATTCTGGCTTTTCGAGGGGTCTGACTTGACCCCGAGGGCTCGGGAAGGGTGTGAGTGGACATTTCAGGATGTCGGCCGACCGCACGCCTTGAGCGAGGCCGTTGTAATTGCGGTCTGCACGCCGCTCGACCCTTCAGGCCGGCGGGTCTTCGGAACGCTGTTCGGTGTGGTTGACCGGGTGATGCAGGTTGAAACGCACGCTCCGAATGACCTGATGATCGAAGGCAAAGACGCTGCCGACCGGGTCATTCGAATGGTGCGTTTGGCGCCTTAGTCGCGGCGGCGCAGTGCAATCAGCGCCACAGGAAAGGTCATCCAGAGCCACCGGCGCTGGTTTCGGGGCGCGGCCGTGCAGCCGCCGCCAGAGCAGCCGTCGCCCTCCAACTCGCTGCATCCACCGCTCCCGTCGTCGCTGCAACCTCCGCCGCCATCGTCGCTGCATCCGCCCGTCGAGTAGCTCACTTCGCCGAGCGCTGCATAGCCGCCCAGCCAGTCGTTCTCCGACCCGGTGGGTGCAAAGGATAGTTCCGTCAGGCCGACGCCCGATAGGCCGGGGATGGCAAAGTTGATGTCGCCAAGGGCATCGCCGAGCAGGCCGCCGACCAAACCATTGAACACGTTTCCAAAGCTCGCTTCGATGGATGCAGTGGAGTCGGGGACAAAATCGTTGGATGCCACGGAGGCCGTGATGGCTTCTTCGCTGAGGTCAATCTCGATGGCCAAGTTGCCGGTGGAGCCGTCGAAGTTCAGATCGATCCCAGCGTCCACATCGAGGCTCATCCCGAGCACGCGGGCAGGTCGGTGATCGAGCTCAGCCATGAAGTCGAGACCCAACCGGTCCACCAGAACGTTGATGTCGTTTGCGCCCGCGGTGTTCATCGTTGGTGCGCTCACGGGCCGGGTCTCGATCACCATGGGTCGAGAATCGGGGAACAGCGGGTTGAAGGCTTCGCCAGCCAAAAGCCCCAGAATGGACGTGTCGATGGGAAAGCCCAGTTCCTCGTCGACGGTGTAGCACAGCAAGCCGGCCTTCCAGACGGAATACAACAACTGATTCCCAAAGTTGTCGTCGATCAGGACACCCGCCGCGTAGTCGCTGCCGACACCATCCGGAACGACCCCGAGTGGCGGTGGCTCGCTCGGGGTGGCGGTGAAGGTGCCGTCGTCCCAGTCTGCGACGCAATCCGCGGGGGCATCCACGCTGGTGGACCCGTCCATCGAGAGGCGCAAGCCAGAGGGCCGAATTGCGATGTCACCGGGTTGGAGTCCCAGCATCACCACTTTGTCGTTCAGTTCAATTTCCTGCGCGATGACCGCGGCAGAGAACGCGTCCTCCAAGGTGGACTCCAGTTCAGGCCCCAGGTCCGCGATGGTGTCATCGAGCGTGCCCGACAACGAATCAATGATCAAGTCGACCACGTCGAGCCCAAACCAATCGAGGACATCCACGGTCGTTCCAAGCGGGCAATTTTCCAGATGGGTCAAATCGCTGCTCAGCGAATAGTCGACCTCAAAGTCGCCGATGACCACATCCAGCGTTGGTTCGCCATCCGAGTCGTTGGTGACGTCCAGCGCGATGGTGGTGTGCGCATCGACCGCAAAGGGGTCAACCCAGCCGTCGCAGTCGCTGGGGATGCACGCCAGTTCTGTGTACAACGAGAACGGAGTGGTGGGGTCGTTCACCGACACATTGATCACCAAGTCGACGTCCAGATAGCCCGCGTTGGGCGTGATTTGAACATCATCAAAGTCAACTTCCAACAGCAGTCCGGATACGTTGTACTCGTAGTTTGCGCACCACCAACCTCCGGAGTCGCCGACCCCATCGACGGGGATTGCTCCCGGGGCGAGCAGGGGGACCGCACTTCCGAGCGATTCGAAACCGCGGTCGGTGATGTCAATCTGCAGCGCGTTCGAAACTGCTTCGTCGCCCGAGAAGGCCTCGGCGTACGCTGGGGGAAGCCAGCCGAGTAAAATGACAGATGCAAACACGGACACCTCGAACGTTGACAAGCGCTCCATCCATCGTAGCGGCATTCGTTCTGGTTCGCCATGCTTGACGGATGTCGCAACAGCCTTTGACACCCGTGGGGTGGTGGAGTAGAAAGAGTTCCCAGGTTCGGAGCCTCGCGCTCCGCAGTTCGGGGCCACCTTTGAAAAACTCGTGGAAAAACGGCCAGATAGCTCAGTCGGTAGAGCAGGGGATTGAAAATCCCCGTGTCGGCGGTTCGATTCCGTCTCTGGCCACCATCATCTGCTGGGGTATCGCCAAGTGGTAAGGCACCGGTTTTTGGTATCGGCATTCCCAGGTTCGAATCCTGGTACCCCAGCCATCGTCAACTCTCCTCTAGGTGTCGACTTCGCCGGCATAGCTCAGTTGGTA
>JAYZVA010000168.1:0-15595 GCA_036156175.1 Myxococcota bacterium | reverse complement strand
CGGGAGCTGAAGCGACTCGCCCGTCGGATCGCCGATTCCGTGGCCTCGGGAGGCGAAGCGCAAGTGATTCGCAAGCCCCTCAACTCGTTCGAGCGTCGCATTGTGCACATGGAAATTGCCGACATGGATGGCGTTGATACGGCCACTGTGGAGATCGATGGCGAGCGCAAGGTGCGCATCTTCGCCGACAACGGCGAAGGAAGCGGCGCAGAGGCGTAGGCTCATGGACGCCATTGTCGCCCTGTCGACCCCTTGGGGGCGATCGGCGATTGGGGTGATTCGGCTGAGCGGACCCGACGCGCAGACCCTGGCCGCACGGGTCTGCGCATCGGGCCCTCAGTGGGTTCCCCGTCGCGCGAGCCTGCGGCGGCTGGTGGATGGTGATGGCCAGACGCTGGATGACGTCGTGGTGGTCTGGATGCCTGGCCCAAACAGCTACACCGGCGACGATGTTGTTGAGATTTCGGGTCATGGAAACCCCGTCATTCTCAATGCAGTGCTCGATGCGCTCATTGCCCAAGGGGCCCGTCCGGCCCGTCCCGGTGAATTCACGCGCCGGGCCCTCGAGAATGGACGAACCAATGTGCTCAAGGCGGAGTCATTGCAAGCCCTCATTCACGCCCGTTCATTGGATGGCGTGCGGGATGCCCGCGGGGGCATGGACGGGGCGATGGAGGTGGAATCCGCACAGATGCGCGAGGCGTTGTTGAACGTTGCGGCGGAACTGGAAGCGCGCCTGGACCACCCGGATGATGATCTGAGTCTCGAGTCCGACCGGGCAGTGGTGGATGCCCTTCATCGCCATGCTCGGGCTGCGATGAGCACTGCCGATACCTGGAAGCGAAGCAAAACCCGCATCGAGGGCGCCACTGTTGCGTTGGTCGGCCCGGTCAATGCGGGCAAATCGAGCCTGTTCAATCACCTCGTCGGGTCCGCGCGAGCATTGGTCAGCGATCGTCCCGGGACCACGCGGGATGTCGTGGAACGGAGCGTGCTGTTGGACGGAATGGACATCACGTTTCTCGACACGGCCGGCGAAGGCGGAACGGACGACCAACTGGAACAAGCCGGGGTGGCACTGGGTCAGAGCTTGAGTGCGGAGGCGGACCTTCTCATTCTCGTGGTCCCCTCGGATCGACCGTTGTGTGCGGTCAGTCGGGCGCTCATCAATCGGAACCGGGATCGACCACACATCACGGTGGGAACGTTTGGGGATCGTCCCCGAGACCCCGGTTTTGAATCCGCGGATTGCCTCGTCGACAACGTCTCGGGTTCGGGCGTCGACGCGGTCAACGCCGCCGTTCGGAGCGCCGTCGCGAGCGCGCCCACATCGCCGGGCGGTGCGGTCGTGTTGAGCCAACGCCAGCACGACCTGTTTCGAGCCATTTCCGAGCACTGCATCAATGCCGCCGTCGCACTTGAAGGCGCACTGGGGCCAGCAGTCGCCGCTTCCGAGGTTGTTTGGGCGATCGAGCGGTTGGGTGAACTCGAAGGAATCGATGCGCGTGAGGCGGTTCTCGACCGTTTATTCAGCCGTTTTTGCATCGGGAAATAGTCGCAACGCTCCCCGACCGTCGCCCCCTGTGGCATCCTGTGACTTCATCGCGGGGATGGTCGTGAAGACGCTTTACGTCATGGATCCGCTGGATCGAATCGATGTATCCGGCGACTCCACCTACATGCTGATGCTGGAGGGATGCCGGCGCGGTGGAGCGGTGCATTGGTGCACGCCCAGCGACCTGTTCGCGGTCGGCGGTCGGTGTCACGCCCGGTGCGCCGCCGTTGAGGTCACGGAAACCGCGCCGTATTTTCATTCCAATGAGCCCACTGACGTCGACCTTGGCTCGTTCGATGTGGTGTGGTTGCGAAAGGATCCCCCCTTCGACATCACGTATGTGTTCACCACATACCTGCTGGACTTGGTGCCCCGCACCACGTTGGTGCTGAACGATCCCGCTGCAATTCGCGATGCCAACGAAAAGATGGTCGCCCTTCGCTACCCGGACTTGGTCCCGGCCACGCTTGTGACAAACCGAATTGACCGGGCCATGGCTTGGATTGCGAAGGCTCCCGGCAGGGTCGTGATCAAACCGTGGGATGGCAACGGTGGTCGGGGCGTGCTGGTTACGGAGCATGGGGATGGGAACCTGCGGTCCATGCTGGAGCTGTTGACCGGTGAGGAGACCATCCACATTTTGGTGCAAGAGTTTCTTCCCCAGATCGCAGAAGGAGACAAGCGCATCATCCTGATCGATGGCGAGCCGGTGGGGTGGATGAATCGGGTTCCGCAGCCGGGCGATCACCGCGGGAACATGCACGTGGGCGCCACCGTTGAATCAACGGACCTCTCGCCCACGGACAAAAAAATATGCGATTCGATCGGGCCTTGGTTGAAGGAGTCGAACCTCTTGTTCGTCGGGATCGATACCATCGGACCCCTCATGACTGAAATCAACGTGACATCGCCGACCGGAATACGAGAAATCAATCGATTGATGGACCGGCACCTTGAACGCGAGATCACCGATGCGGTTGAGCGAAAACTGGCGGCACGGCGCCTGGGAGACTCTTCATGAAGCCACTCAAGATCACTGCTTTGGTCCTCGCTTTGGGCGGATCGTTTCCGGTGTTCGCGCAGGAGACAGACGAGGACTTCGAGGATCCGACGTACACCAGCGGGGCGATCGAACCCGTCGTTGAAGACATCGAAGACGACGCCGTGGAAGCGGCGGTTGCGGCCCCCGAACCGGAGACCATGCGGCCCTTCCCCGACAAGGCGTACGAGGGCGCTCGGGTTCTGAACATGGATGTCGCGTTCGTCCACGCGTGCCAGCAAGCCATCGAACTGGTGTACCAGCGAAACTATTCAGAGGCGAAAGCGGCGTTCGAAGCCATTCAGCGGCGGTACCCCGGCTCGGCACTTGGCCCGGTTGGAAAAGTGTTGGTGTACCAAGCGCTCATGCTCGAAAACTTGGATTTTCGGTATGAAAAGCAGTACGAGTTGGCGTCCAACCAGGCCCGACAACAGCTCATGGAAGCGCTCGAGATGCGCGGCAACGACGCCTGGGAGCACTTCATTTTGGGCGGTGTCCTGGGGATCGATGCCATTCACACCATGCGGAGGGGCAACTACTTCGCGGCGCTCAGCCGCGGGATTGAGGCGATGAAGTCGGTGAATCGGTCCAAGAAGTTGGCGCCGGACTTCCCAGATTTGATGCTGGGCGATGGGTTGTACAACTACTGGCGGACCGTGATCACTCGGAGCACAAAGGGTCTGCCAGATTTCGCCGACAAACGCATGCTCGGCATCGAACAGTTGCGCACCGTCCAGGAGGAGGGAATCTTCCTCGCCCCTGCTGCCACGTTCGCCTTGACCTTCACGTGGCTGGAAGAAGGCGCGTTGAAGCGGGCCACGAACTCCGCGCTGCGCAACCACCAGGCCTATCCCAACAACGTCGTGAACAACCTCCAGCTCGGTCGCCTGTACATGTACCGGCGAAATTACGTGGAGTCTGAGCGGTTCTTCAAGATGGTGATCGCCACCGCTCCCGAGAACCGCCGGGCCCACTATTACCTGACCCGAATGCTGGTGCGGCAGAAGCGCTTGGCCGATGCGGAGATGCACATCAACACGTTCCTTGCCTTCGAACTCACCAAGCGGGAGCGCGCGAACGGGCTCTTGCTGAAGAGTCAGATTTTCTACCGACGAAAGGAATGGAACACGGCCGAATCGCTCGCCCGGGAGGCATGGAAAGTGGGCAAGCTGAAGCGCGCGAAGAACCGCATCGCGAAGATCTCCCGCGCCCGCGCGCGGGAAGCCAAGAAGTAAAACGGGGCGGGCCCCCGCGGAGGACCGCCCCGTCTGCGCACGAGGCGCCGTGGTCGTCAGTCCATCAATGCCGGGACGACCAACTCCATGCCCAGGCTCAGCTTGATTCCGCCGCCCAGCACGTCGCTGTTCGCATCGCGAATCGTGCGCCACTTGCTGGATTTTCCGTAGTGCTGGAGCGCGATGGAGCCCAACGTGTCGCCGCTCACGACCGTGTGGGTGGTCGCAGTGGAGAGGGCGGTGGCCGTTTCGATGGGTGCGGTTGGGGCCGCAACCGGTTCAACGGTTGTGGTGATCGCTGGCGTTGGCAGCTGTGGGGGAACTTCAACCCCGTATTTGTAGCTTGTGGCAGCCATGGTGGCTGCGTCGTCGACGGCCTTGTCGGTGGCGTCGGTCGCAGAACCGACCTCGGTGAGCTCGGCGTCGGCGAGCGGTGACGGCGCGACGGTGGCATCGGCGTTGGCGGTGGGTCCACCCGAAACGATGGCAACCAGCAAGAGCGCAGAGGCGCAGCCGCTGACGAGTGCGGTGGCGCTCGACCACAGGCGTACGCGCTTGTACAAGCCCTGCACTTGGGAGTCCAGGACCGCGTTGTCGGAACGGAGGCGCTTGGCCTCAGCGCGAAGGTTGCGAATTTCGGACCGCTCCCGTGCGGCCATGCGCAGGCGGTGTTCTTCGGCGTCTTGAATTTGGTTTCGAAGCGAGTTCTCCACGCGTTCGCGCAACGCGACCGGAACGCCGGCGCCGTTGGCTTGTGCCGCGTCCAAACGCTGCAGGGCTTCCTGCCATTGTCCGCGTGCGGCGAGGACCTTTCCGAGCAACAGGCTGGCTTCGGAATCGATGGGGTCCAGGGTCAGGAGCATGCGAAGACGGTCGGTTGCGGGCGCGAACCGGCCCTCTTTTGCGAGGGTCAATGCCTCGTCGTAGAGGCTCGAAGGGGCATCAATTTCGGAGCTATCGAGCAGACGGGCAATCTGCTCCGTGGCGCCTCGGCCGCCTTGGCCTCGGGGAATTTCGTCAAACGCGAGTATGGACAGGTTGGACATTGGACATCTCGGGAAAGGAGGGGGGAACACGTCCTGGGGAGGACACAGCGGGGAGCGACCCGATCTCGCAAAGGAGCCTGGTTACTACTCTTGACATAGCAAGAGTTTTGGAAAATGTAAAGCGTTTCCAATTATTCCGCAGGAACGGTTCCCATCTCTTCCACAGCAACGTCCACGGCCATGCGCGCAGAGACGGTCATTCGATGGAGCGCGTCGAGGCGCGTCTTCAGGGTTGTGAAACGGTTTAAGCCACCGGAATTGTGGATAGTTTTGAGAGTTTCTTCCACATCTTCAGCCGCACGCCGAACGTCCACGGCCGCGCCTTCGACCCGCAGCACCCGAACCGAAGCGGCCGGGACGTCGGGCTCGGCATTCGTGGGGGTGGCGAGTCCAAGTGCCGCGCACAGCGTGAGCACGATGCGGCGCATCAGACCGGTGCGGTACGGCTCTTGGAGTCGAGAAGCTCGAGCTTGACCAGCGACAGCGCGCCCTGGGCCAGTCGCTTGAGCTCGGGGCCCGTCGACAGGCTCAGTACTTGGCGGGCCAAGAATTTCGGCCGCATGTAAAACCGGCGGTGTGAGATCTTGAGCAACTCCAAGATCTCGGCTTTGGAGAGGTGCTCCTCCCAACAGACCGGCACCTCAACGCCGCAGAGCGGGTCTTTCATCATGCGGTCCCAACAGTCCGCGGCATACAGACCAAGCTTGGCGCCATCGGCGAAGCTGTCGGTGCCCGGGTAGGGGGAGTAGACAGCGAACACGGCGAAATCGGCGTCCAGCTTGATCATTTCATCAAGATTGTCCAGCGCCTCGTCCATGGTTCGCTCGTGCGGTCCGGCCAGCATGATGTACGCCACGCTGCGTACGCCTTCCTCGCGGCACCAGCGGAACACGCGGTGGACGTCATCGGTGTCGCAGTGCTTTCCGAATGCGTCCAGACCCTCGTTGTTCGCGGACTCTACGCCGAAGTGAATCTTGGTGCATCCGGTCTCGCGGCACCGACGAATCTGCTCGCGCGTGGTCCCCGCGATGGTGGTCTTGTACCCCCAGTTGAACTTCAGACCGCGCCGTTCGATGGCGTCACAGAACTTCAGTACCCACTGAGAGTTGGGCGTGAAGAGGTCGTCGATGAAGTGCGTTTCGGTGATGCCCAGGCTCAAGCAGTGTTCCATCTCATCGAGAATGTGGTCGATGTCTCGGATCCGGTATTGCTTCTTGTAGGTGAGGCAGAAGGGGCAACTGTGGGGGCAGCCGCGGCTTGTGATGGCGGTGGTCACCAAGGGCTGTTTTGTACCGGGGAGGTAGTAGTCTTTGTACCGACTCCGGCTGCGGTCTGGCCACGGGTAGCGCGTGAGGTCGCGGGTGGACGGCAGTTCTTCGTTCCGGACGACTTGGCCGTCATCCGTCTTCCACCAGACTCCCGAGATTCCGCTGAAGTCGCGGCCCTCGTCGTGGGCACGGCAGATCTCAAGGAAGGGGTCTTCGCCGTCTCCGGTGACCATGGCATCGATGCCCTTGAGCTGGATGGAGTACTCGGGGAACATCGCGCAGTGGGGCCCGCCCAACACGATTTTGGCGTTGGGGTTGAGTTTGCGGACCAAGTTGATGGTCATCTGGACGTCGGGCAGCGAGTGGGTGTAGGTCGAGATTCCGACGAGGTCGAGGGGGTACCGCTTGAGCATCTGCTCGAAGTCGGGGTAGTCCAAGTCGTCGACAACCGGATCGCAAATTTCGGCGATGTAGTGGCTGCGTTTTTCGACCGCGGCCTGGATGTGCATCAGTCCCAAGGGAGGAAAGCAGTACACGCCATGGGCGTGGGCTTTGGGGATTCCCGCCCAAACGCGCAACTTCTCGGGAGGGTTGATGAGTGTGATTCCCGCCATGTTTCACCTCAGGATGATCGATTGTTCTTGGAAAAGAATAACTTCCACGGAATGAATAGAGGAACTTCTTTTCGGTACCGCTCGTAATCCTCACCGAAGATCTCGATGAGCTGGGGTTCCTGCCGAACCACTTTCTCAACGAGCGACCCCGCGAGCAGCAGGGGTACCAGAATGAAACAAAACGATGCAGAGTTCAAGGCAAAACCGACCGACAGGACGCCCAACAGCTTCCCGTACAGGCTCGGGTTTCGGCAGTGGGCGTAGATGCCGGTCCGGGCCAGCTTGGTTGTGCGGCCGGCCGTTGGCGATGGGGAACCGTCCCCCAGCCGCGTCAGCTGTTCGTACGTCCACAACCACAAGATCCCCCCGAGCACAAAGCTTCCCGCGGCGATCCCCAAGTTGGCGGGCTCGGGAAGGAAGCCGCCGCTGAACCCCATCGCGTTGTCCAGCCACACCGCGCTGAGTGCGATCAAGAACGTCAGCGGAAAGAGCACCGGGATGTACACTTTGGCGACCATATTCAAGATGGTCGGTCGGAGGGCGGCTCTGAAAATGGCGATCATACAAGGTAGAATGGACAAGAGATGAGACCTTGTCCACTAACCCGACTCGCCCTGCATGGATCCATCGCCGTGGTGGCGGGCTTGGGGTGCGGAAAAGATCCGATTCTGGCTGCCGTGGATGCCATGGAGGAGTCCGATGCGCCACCGTTGCCCAACGACGCGTCCGCCGCTGGCGAGCCGGAAGCGGGCATCCCCGAGGAGCCTGAACCGGGGGTTCCCGACAATCCGTCGCCGGGAGACGGTGGCGGGACGCCGGGCTCACCCGGGGTGAAAGGGTTGGCGGAAGAGCCGACGAAGGGCATTCCCGAGGAACCCGAGCCGGGAATCCCGGGCGAACCCCCGCCGGCCGCGGCGGGAACCGCCGATCGGCCCGAGCCGCCCCCCGCTCAAGCCGGACAGGGCGTTGCCGCCGAACCCACACCCGGCGTCCCCGAGGAGCCCAAGCCGGCCCCCCCGGGAAGTCCGGGCGGAGCGGACCACAAAGGGAAAAACGAGGGTCAAGTCGAAGACGAAGGCCCCCACGCCACGGTTCGCGGGCGCATCGATGCGCCGCAGGGTTTGGGCATGATTCGCATCGACCTGTTCGATGGCGATCAGCGAAACGTCGCAGGACCGCGCCCGAAGGTGGTTGGGGTGCATGAAGTGGACGACCCGGGCCCCTTTGAACTCTCGGTCGCCGTGGCGCACAAGCGGGTGTGGCTGGGGGCGTATCGCGACATCAATGGCAACAAGCGACCCGACAAAGGGGAACCTTCCGGGTGGTATGCCCGCAATCCGGTGTTTCTTGATTCGCCGCCGTCGTCGTTGGTCATCACCCTGCAGGTGGAAGGAAAAGCGACGGGCCTTGGCCTCGATTTTGGCGGACAATGATCGGATTCATCATCCCCACCCACAGCCGTCTGGATGCGCTGAGCCGCGCGCTGGCTTCGATTGAAGGGCACCCCGTTGTGGTGGTCGATGACTCCCCAGAGGGCTTGACCCTGGACGCGAAGGTTCCGCGCATTCGCACGGCCGGTGAGGAAGGATTTGCTGCCGCTGTGAACTACGGCCTCGCTCACTGGGAGAGCCACGGGGTCGAGCGGGTGATTGTCCTGAACGATGATGCGGCGATGGCCCCGGGGAGCGTGGCGGCACTCGCGGCAGCCTGGACTTCCGGCGATGGGGCGCTGGCGCCGGTCGTTCACGAGCCCGATGGCGCGGTGTACGGGATTGACGTGTTGTGGGGAGGGCGCATTCGCGTGCGACGCGCTCCAGGCGATGCGGCCGCCCTCAGCGGCGCGGTGTTGATGCTGCGCAGCTCCGAGCGATTCGATCCGGCGTACCGTCATGGCTTTGAGGACATCGAGTTGTGTGGGAGGCTGCGTGCCCGGGGGCTCCGGGTGCGGGTCGTGGAGTCAGCGAGTGCCACCCACGCGGCTGGTGCCACCGTTTCGCGGCGTTCACGGGCGGCCCAACGCGCGGCACTGCAGGGGCATCTTCGATGGGCGGAAACCGGTCCGAGGCGGATCTATGCGGTGGCGTTGAGCGTGGCACAGGTCGCTCGGGAAGGCGGACCGGCCGACCGCCTCTTGGGGGTGGTCGATGCCGTCCGGGAACACCTCGGGGGCACGGCGCTCCAAGGCGGTTGACTCCCTCGGTTTCGCGACGGCTATTGGAGGACGGCGGGCGGTGCCGTCTCATCCGGCGCGTCGGCCAAGGCGAGGGCGGCGTCAAGGGCCGGCTTGAGGCCGGGCTCGAGCAAGACCAGATACAGCAGCACCTCGCGACGCGCTTCGTGCAGTGCGCCGCCCTCGGCGGGCGGTTCGTCCGACCACAGCCCACCAATGTTCAGGGGTGCCCGCGCCCAATCGGATGAGCCGCGAGTCAGCACGGCGTACTGACCGGGGTCGTAGATGGTGCCGACCAGTGCGCGGAAGTCGCCCGGGTTGCCAATCGGATCAAGACGATTCCGAAGAAAAAACACCGCGTCGGCCAGCAGGGATTCTTGCTCCGGACTCAGGGTCTGCAGGAATTCTTGCTGCGCCTCCATGACAGCGCGAATGCCTTGCAGTCGCAGCTTCAGCAGGTCGCGCTCGCGCTCGCCCCCCGAGCGCATTTCTTTGAGGTCGTGGGTGAACTGCGCCATGGCGGGATCGTCGACCGCTCGACCGTCTTTCAGGTGGTTCCAGATCTTGTCGTAGACGCCGCGCTCCTGACCGAGCCATTGCTCGGACGCATACTGTTCAAGCGACGCAATCCGCTCGCGGCGGTTGTCCGCCAAGGCGTGCAGCTCGCTGAGCCGGGTCAACTGGCCCTTGCTCAGATTCAGGTGTTTCAACCAAATCAAGATGCGCACCCGCGTCACTTCGGGGTCAAAGGCGGGCAGGGCCGGGACGTCGTACAGCAGTTGATACAGCGGCGGTTGTTGCCCGCGGTCGAGGTCCTTGATCGCCTCGGCAGTGGGGAGCGGCTTTGGTTCGATGGAGCACGCAGGGGCAACCATTCCGAATGCGAAGGCGATACCGAGTATGGTGAGCGGACGACTCATGCGATCCTTACTGTAAGATAAGCCGGGCCCAATGCCGAACCCGAATCGCCAACCCACGCCCCCCGCGGCTTACGCCGCAATCGCCGCATTGGCGTTGTGTGTGGTGATCACGTGGCCGCTGGTCCTCCTGCCGAAGGACCTGCTTTTGGGGCACCCGGGCAACGACAACTGGAACCATGTTTGGGGCTACTGGTGGGTGGCCGAGTCGGTCTCCGCCGGCGTCTGGCCTCAGTGGACCAATCTGCTGTCGTTTCCCGATGGGGGAACGCTGTACTTCATCGACACCGTCCAAGCGTTGATGGCCACCCCGATCCACATGCTGGTCGGCCCCGCCATGGCCTACAACCTCATCGTGATGTTTGGCTTTGCGTTGTCTGCGTGGGGGTCATGGTTGCTGGTGTATCGGGTCACCGGCGACCCGATCTGCAGCGGAATTGCGATGGTCATCTACGGGGCATCCCCGCACTTGCTCGGCCAAGCCTACAACGGCATCTCGGAGACCGTCTGCGCGGGGTGGCTGCCCATAGCGCTGTGGTGCTTGCTGAATTTTCTCGATCGGCCCAACTGGCGCCGGGCCGTGGGACTCGGAGCGGCCATGGCCATCACCATGATCACGAGCTGGTACTACGGGTTGTTTGCGGTGATCGCGACCGCGGTGGTTGTGGGGTGGAAGGCGCTTCGGCAGCCCTGGATTCAGCCTTGGGTGCGCAGCTTGGTCAGGCTGACCGGCGCCACCATCACCGGCATGTTGCTGGTGGGCCCCTTGTTGGTCTTGTTCCGCACGTCGCTCGATGCCGACGATGCGCTCGTCACCCGTGACCCAGAGTTTGTGCAGGCGAGTCTGCTGTACCACAACATCACCGATGTGATCGCCTTCTTCGAGCCCACCAAGGTGCCGAGCCCCGACCTGCTGACGCTGTATGGCGAGCAGCTGGTGATTGTGATTTACCTGGGATGGATCGGGCTCTTTTTGTTGGGCTACGCGCTCTTGGCGACCCGGCGCCACCGCGAGTTCGGGCCCTGGGTCTGGTTGGGCATTTTCTTCTTCATCTTCAGCTTGGGCCCGTACCTCAACATGTTCGGCGGCATGGTCGAGCTGGATGGACGGCGCATTCCCTTGCCGTTTCTCCCGCTGTTTGATGCGCTGCCGCTGTTCAGTCGAATCTCCCACCCCTTCCGCTTTGTGGTGGGCGTCAGCTTGGCGGTGAGCTTGATCGCGGCCCACGGGCTCCGTCACATGACCCGCCATGCCCGTCCGTCCACGCGAATGGCCGTTGTGGTGGGCCTGTGCGCGCTGGCGTTGGCGGAATTTCGGTATGCGTCGCCGGCGACCTTGCCGGTGCCGGTGTCCGACGCGGTGATCCCGCAGGCGTACACCGAGATGGCCAACGACCCCGAGCCGGGTGCGGTGCTGGACTTGCCCATGGCGGTCCCCAACCTCGAGCGGGCGGTGTACGTCTGGTACCAGACCGAGCACGGCCGACCGGTTCCATGGGGACTGAACGACCCGATGCCCGAGACCTTGCTCAAGAACCGGCTGACTGCGACGCTGATTCGATTCGAGGCCCACCGATCAGCGTCGCTGCCGCCCAAGCTGCCAGAACTGGACCTGGTTGTGGGCGCGCGCGCACTCGCCCGGCAAGGATACCGTTACATTGTGTTGCATGAAGAACTCTACCCGCGGGTCAAGCTGGAGCAGGTCGAAGCGGTGCTCACGGGGCTGTTTGGTGCGCCGCGCCGTCACGCCGCGGACGGTTTGCAGGTGTACACCCTTTAGGCGAGTGCTACGGTGAAGCGGTGCGAAAACCACTGATCAGTGCAGTCGTGTTGGTGCTGCTCTCGGCCGTGTATGCGGTCTTGAGCGCCGCCATGACCTGGCCCATGGTCACCGAACTCGACCGACAAGTCGTCGGTGGCGGCGAATTTGGCGGCTGGTTGTGGCGGATCTGGTGGCACTTTCAAGAAATTGAAGCGTTGCTGGATTCCGACCTTGCGCCGTTGGAGATCCTCCGCCACTTGGTGGGGTTGGGGCGCTATCCCGAGACCGGAAATGTGCTCGATGTGCTGCTGATCAGCTACCCGCTTGATCAGTTCTTTGGCTTCCCGTTTCACCACAACCTGAAGGTGATCGGCATCATGGTGGGCAACGGCCTGTGCGCCTACGCCCTCGCGCGGCAGTTCACCGACAGCCGCATCGTCGCCTGGGCCGCGGGATGCGTGGCGATTGCCAACCCCCTGGTCATCGTGGACGTCAATGGAACGGGGCTGCGCCAGGTGTTGCTGTGGTGGTTGCTGTTGTTTCCGATCACGTTGCTCCGAGCCTCCAAGAGCCGCTCGGTGCTGGATGGGGCATTGGTGGGCGTTCTCTTCACATTGGTGAGCGCGTTTTATTGGTTCTATGGGCTGTTTGCGGGCATGTTTGCGCTGATCTGGTTGGGGTGGACATGGTGGGTGCAGCGGCCCCCCATTGGGAAGACTCTGCGCTGGCTCACGGCGGCCGGACTGGTGTCGGTGTTCGGCCTGATCTTGTTTCTTTTGCCGTATTTCGCAGCCGGGTCGTCGGATCCCATGCGCTCCTCGATGACCGACCTGCCCGAGCTGAGTTTCTTCTTGTCGTTTCCGGCCTACGACACGGTCGCTGCCGCCCCCCTCCGACCGACCAGCTACGAAGAGAACGTGTTGAGCTCGTTGCGACGGGTGATCGTGAGCTCGTGGCCCGCCGACTACGTGATCAATCCATGGCACGGGGTGGGCGCGTTTCCATCGCTGGTGTTTGTTTTGGGCGTCTTGCCGTGCCTGGTCATCAAGCGGGCCCGCGTGTGGTTGCTGGTCTGGACCGTGTTCTGGGTGGGGACGATGGGGCCGTTTCTGAAGCTTGGCGCGGACAACGACTCGACCGATGTGGTGTTCATCGGCGAGTACGTGGTTCGGATGCCGTGGACGGTGATGTTCAAGTGGATCCCCGGAATGTCGCGGATGTTTGCGCCGTACCGGATGAGTTCGATGGTGGTGGTCTCATCGGTGGTGCTGTTGGCGATCGGTTTGCACGCCATTCGGGGCCGTTCGCGGGGCATTGTCGCCGCGCTCGTGGGAGCGGGTGTGTGCCTGCAGCCGTTCTGGCACATCGATACCGGCCCGGTACCCGAGGGCGTTCAGGAGCCACCGCTGTGGCGGATACCGGGCGTCGTCAGCCCGTTCGACGTTCCCCAGTGGTACCTCGACCTGGAGCCCGAAGGAAAGGAAGGAATCATCGAGTTGCCGTTGGAGCAGCAGCAAGACTTGATGTGCGTGTATCAGGTGTTCCATGGCCAGAAGCTGTACCGCTCGTGGGCGGGCGCTCCCGCCGTGCCGCCCTTGTTCCGCGCCTCGGGGGGCGGCGAGGCGGGCGAGCGACTGCGGTGGTTGGCCCAGGGGGAAGTGGACCATGGGGAGCTGGGCGAGCAGTTCCTGACGCTGTCCCGCACCCCGCTGGAAGCGGACATGTCGGTGGTGGAAGACGTCGACTTGGCGGCGTTGGTGGATGGCGGACCCTACCGCTGGCTGATCGTGCACGAACGGGGGTACTACCTCGTCGATCCGTACGAGGGCGGCGTGCTGTACCGCGATGCCATTCGCCGAATTGGCCAGCGGATCAACACCACACCCACCGAGGTGTACGAGTACGGGTTGGACATTCAAGAAGACACGCACCTGACGCGCGATGTCGCCCCGGCGTGGATTCCCATGGCGGGAAAGGACGTCAGCGTGCCGCTGGACCAAATTCCGCGACGCATGATGATGGCCGTGTTTGACCTGCAGCCGTGGCGGGAGACGCTGGGCGACATCGAGATTCCCACCCGCCAACCCGAGCAACCCCCGCAGCCGGGCGACGGCACGCCGGGCTCGGCGCCACCGGAGCCGCCGCCCCAACCGGGAACCCCTTGACACTGCACCAACCCCCGTGCGTTGATCACGTCTGTTGATCGCTTGCACCATTCAGGATCCGCCATGCGCCCGTACCTTCTGCCCCTCCTGCTGTTGACGGCCTTGTCCGGTTGTTACGCCGCGACGCGTTCGACGGTTGACCTCGGAAACGCGGAACAACAACTGGCTGCAGCGCGCGCCGCAGGTGCTCCGGAGCGGGCCGTGTACGCCTGGACCATGGCGGACGAGTACATGAAGAAGGCCCGCGATGAATGGGGTCGGTCCGACTACCAACGCGCCGATGCGATGCTCAAGCGCGCGGTGAAGTGGGCCGATGAAGCCCGCTCCATTGCCCAAGCCGGTGGAACGGGTCCGCAGTGGTCCGTCGACAAGACGGCTCCTCAAACACCGGCAGAAGGCACCGATGCTCCACCCGTTCAGGGCACCGAGGCCGGAGTGTGGCAGTGATGCGCTGGAGCACGCTTCTTGTGTTGGGCGGCTGCATGCAGGCGTCCAAGTTGCCCGCCAGCCACACGGAACTGAAGCGGACCTTGGACGAGATGGGCAAGGACCAGTGGGCGCAAGAATGCGCGCCGCGCGAAGCCGCGCTGGCGACAACGCACGCCGAGTTTGTGCTGATCGAGTTCGAACAAGGAGACGTCCGACGCGCCACGGAGCACATGGAGGTCGCCCAAGCGAACGCGACGGTTGCGGTCGAAAAAGCCGAGGAATGCCGCCCCAAAGATCGCGATGGGGACGCCATCTGGGATCACGAGGACAAGTGCCCCGATGAGCCCGAAGACTACGACGGCCACATGGACGAAGACGGCTGCCCCGACTTTGATCGCGATGAAGACGGCATCGAAGACGCCGCAGACCTGTGTCCAGACGAACCCGAAGACATGGACGGGTTTCAAGACGAGGACGGCTGCCCCGAACCCGACAACGACGGCGATGGCATCGTGGACGCCGATGATGGGTGCCCCGATGAGCCGGAGACCATGAACGGCTACCTCGATACCGACGGCTGCCCCGATGATGGGCCCAAGGGCGTGGAGATCAAGAAGGACCAGATCGTGATCAGCGACAAGATCCTCTTCGATACCGGTCGGGCGACCATCAAGCCGGTCAGCCACGCAATCTTGGACGCCGTGGTCGCCGTGCTGCGGGACTACCCCAAGATCACCATTCGCATTGAAGGGCACACCGACTCGCAAGGATCCAACAGCCTCAACCAACGGCTCAGCGAGCGCCGGGCGAAGTCGGTTCGCGCCTACCTCGCCGGGCAAGGGATTGACGAAGAGCGCATGACCTTCGAAGGGTTTGGCGAGGATCGGCCCATCGATACGAACCGCACGCGCACCGGTCGGGCGAACAACCGCCGCGTCGAGTTTCACATCACCGGGGGGCGGCCTTAACGATCGCGCCACCGCGGCCAGCGTCGCGGGGGCGGGTCGCCCATCACGAGGGGCGAGCCCGCACGGAGCTGAGCCACAAATTCGCGCAGGGCATCCGGCTCGGGTGTGCCCCGAAGAATGCCCGCCGCCCCGCACGCGCTCGCCACGGCAGCCGGATCCGCGAGGCGGTGTTTCCAGTCAATGAGCCCGATGAGTCCCGGCGTGCTCCCATCGGTCCGGATTTGGCGCGCCAATCGCAGTGCGGGGTCGGTGCGTCGCCCGATGCCGATGAGGACAATGGGCGGTCGGTGTTCCCGGATGTGCCGCAGCGCGCCGTCGATGGCGTCGAGGGGTTGAATGGCGTGGGTGCCGCGCAGGGCGTCGATCACCCGAAGCCGGCGGTGGGTCTTGGGCTCAACCACGACAATGGGCCGCTTCACGTCGATTC
>JAYZVA010000167.1:0-7941 GCA_036156175.1 Myxococcota bacterium | reverse complement strand
CCACGCGCATCGTGCGGATGGACGGCGGACGGGTGGTGGACTCGTGATGCGCTTGGCCGCCTTCGATTTCGACCCGCGCACCCGGATTGCGCTGGTGTTCAACGCGAGCTTGATGGCGCTCGTGCTGGACCACTGGGCATCGTTGTTGGCCCTGACTTTGGTGTGCTTCACCCCGTTCTTGAGCCGAGCGCGGTGGACCCGACGAGCCCTGGCGCTCAGCGCCCTGGTGATCTGGTCGACCGTGGTGTCTCAGTCGCTCTTCTACAACGCCGAACCGCGCGTGGCCTTGGTTCATTTGGGGCCGCTCACCGTGTGGCGCGAAGGGGTATTCCATGGCTTGGTGCAGTCGATGCGCGTGGTGGCCGTGGGCCTGGCCGGTGTGGCTTTGGCGATCCGCACACCGCCCGACCGCCTGTTTGCCGGGTTGCTGCGGCTTCGGCTGCCGTTTGGATTGGCGCTGATGGCCGGAACAGCATTCCGATTCTTGCCCGAACTGGCGCAAGCCTGGGGTGTGGTCCGTCAGGCTCGAAGCCGCCGCGGACGCCCGGCACATCGCCGAAACCCGTGGGCGTGGCTGACGCTCGAAGTGAGCCTGCTTCGGCCGCTCGTCGCCCGCGCCATCCGACGTGCCTGGTGTCTGGGCGAGTCGCTCGACTCCCGCGGATTCGATCCGGTGGCCCCCCGCGCGGTGCGGCGACCCCTGGTGTTTGGCCGGTTCGAGCCGCTGCTCATCGCGGCGGTGTTCACCGTCACGCTGTCGGCCTTGAGCCTGCGGGTGCTCTACCTGCTGTACACCTGGGACAGCGTGTATGTGCCCGCACTGCGACCCGTGTATGCCTTTGTTCGCGCGTGGCTGTAATGACAAACTGCGAATGCTTGAATCGTCTGCCCAGCGCGGCTACGGAGTGGGTTCACGACTCACCGAGAGAGGGCGGCCATGATGATTGAAGGACAAAGCCGAAAGATGACCACTGCGATGGGCACTCCGGTCCAATACAGCCTTCGACTCGGCAACGAGTCCGTCACGCTGAACCCGTTCATCGGTCGCGACATCCAGCTCACCTTCATGGGCAAGATCACCTGCATCGAGTGCGGGCGCACGACCAAGAAGTCGTTTGCCCAAGGGTTTTGCTTTCCCTGCATGCGCAACTCGCCCATGAACTCCGAGTGCATCATTCGGCCCGAACTGTGCCGGGGACACCTGGGCGAAGGCCGCGACGTCGAGTGGGAGCTCAAGCACCACGTCCGCGAGCACGTCGTCTACTTGGCGGTGTCATCGGAGATCAAGGTGGGCGTGACCCGGGGCGACCAGCTGCCCACCCGATGGATCGACCAAGGAGCCAGCTCCGCCCGCGTGATTGCGCGCACGCCGCACCGGTGTGCCGCCGGCGAGATCGAAGTGGCCTTGAAGGACGCCTTCACCGACCGCACGAGCTGGCAGAAAATGCTCAAGAACGATGTGCTCGAGGCCCCCGACTGGGCGGCCGCGCTCGAACGGGTCCGCGCGACCGTCCCCGAGAGCCACGAGCAGTACTTGGTCGATGACGAAGCGCTCTTGTCGCTCGATTACCCAGTCACCGCCTACCCCGAGAAGGTCAAGAGCACGGGCTTCGACAAAGCCCCCATCATCGCGGGCACGCTGATGGGCATCAAAGGCCAGTACCTGCTGCTCGATGAAAATCGGGTGCTGAACATTCGCAAGCACAACGGCTACCACTTGCGCTTCGAGGCCTAAATCCGGCTACTTGGTGTACGCTGGGGGCCTGACTGAGGTTCCCATGTTTCGTGGCTCTGCCGCACTGTTGTCTGCCTGCCTTGCCTTCGGTGGCCACGCACAGGCTGACGATCCATCGCCCGCGTTTGCGATTCCAACCGACGCCACGTGCGACGAAGCCGTTGCAGAATGGGACCGATACGAGTCCTTCGTGGCCAAGAACCGAAAGACCCGTCGGTTGGGGCGGGCGGGGTTCAAGTCCGCCGCCACGGCCGACGAGTTCAACGCCTTCGGCATGCGGTGCCACACACTCAAGCGATTCCGTGACTCGGCCCGCTTCTTCGAGTTCGCCACTGAACTCGATTCAACCCACGCCCTCGCCCACTACAACCTCGCCTGCGCATACGCTCGACTGCGTCAACTCTATACCTGCGACGCGGACATTGGTGACATTCTGAACCGTCTGCGCAAGGCCATTGAACTCGACCCGAACCGAGCGAAACGCATCCCCAACGATGCAGACCTCGAATCGGTCCGCGATTACTTCGACATGCGCCTCCTCGCTCGAGGAGCCCCCACCGGCGCCAACGCCATGGCCGCGCTGTTTGATGGCGTGACCCTGTGGGGTCCGACACCCGGGCTTTACACCGTGGCCGAAGTCACCTTTGAGCGGACCCACCCTGAGGCGTTGACTGGCACCGTGGGGGGCTACGCTGGCCACGATGCAGAAGGAATGAAAGAACTGCCCATCCAAGGAACGTGGCGGGCCACCGCCGATTCCGTGATCATCGACTGGGTCAAACGCGACCATCCAGACCTCGACCCCAGCAAGACGCTCACCGAACGCATTCAAGTCATCCACGCCGACCGCACGGGACTGAGTGGGCACGCCAGTGGTGGTTGGTTTGGCACCCCCGACGAGTGCGGTGCGTAATGAGCACACGAATCCTCAACCGCTCAGTCTTCGCGGCACTCGCATTGGCGGTGGCAACCGGCTTCGGTCAGGCCTCGCATGCCCAGGCCGTCGGCCCGGACTACCCCCGCGACAACGCCCTCGCCGAGGACGCCACCTGCAAGCAGGCGAACCGGCACGTCAAACTGGGGCGTGGCGGACTGAGCGCCGACCAACTCAACGCCTTCGGCATGCGGTGCCACACCGAAGGCTCGTTTCGGCACGCAATGCGACTGTTCGAGGCCGCAGGGATGGTCGACCCAACCCACACCTTGTCGCAGTACAATTTGGCCTGCGCCATGGTGCGGAGTGCTGAAGCCGAGTGGCCCGGCGAACACGACCACGAGGTGTGGGGCATTTTGGAAAACATCTTCCTGCTCGATTCTGGCCGCTTCGATCGGTTCTGGGCCGACAGCGACTTCGATGGGTTTCGCAAGCGCATGGCCATGCCGTCTGCGCCAATGAGCGCCGATGCGGTGGCGGCGTTCTTCAATGGCCGACAACTCTGGGGCCCTACGCCCGGTGCCGGTCCGACCCGAATGGCCGCGTTCACCCGAACCCACGACACCGCCCTGTCGGGCACCGTGACCGGCAAAGACTTCTCGTACTGGGGCACCGGCAACCTCGATGACAAGGGCACGTGGCGGGCCGAGCCCGGTCGCATCATCGTCGACTGGCACGGCGACACCGTCCGCACCGAACTCATCATGCCCGAAGGCATTAACAACTACGACCCCGCCCTCCACGACGGGTGGTTCAGCGCGCCCGAGGGCGCAGAGCCCCAGGGCGACTGAGCCGAACGCAAAAGAGCCCCCGCCATGTCGGCGAGGGCTCTCGATGTCCAACGGACAGAGGGCTTAGAAGTTGTAGCCGACCGTGAGTTGGAAGTTGGGAAGGATGTTGCCGTAGAACGCGTTGTCTTGGATGTCTTCCAGGTCGGCACCGTCGCCTTCCACCACGGTGATCTCGGGGCCAGAGCCGAAGAGTCCGCCGATGTCGAAGCCGAAGGTGAAGCCTTCAGCGGTTCCGTTCCCGAAGCCAACACCGATGTACCCGACAGGGTTTTCGTTGTACTCGACGGCGTACTCATCGCCCGCGTCGTTGGTCAGGGTGCCTTCGATTCCGCCAATGCCGATACCGGTGTTGATCCGGAACCACTGGGAGTCTTCGAAGGGGCGGTGGTTCAAAAAGAAGCCCATCCAGCTGGAGCCGCCGTTTTGGGTGTACTCGGTGCCGTCGATGTCCAGCTTGAACGGCGCGTCGCTGGCGGGCGCGCCGCCGAAGGCCACGTTGAACGAGGTGCTGGCGGTGTGGTTGTAGATGAGGCCGACCGAGCCACCAAATGGGCTGAATCCGAAGTTGACGCCGTAGTCGGCGTGGTCGTCCGCCAATGCGGGTGTGGAGACGGCGCCGATGGCGGCAAGCGTGGTCAAAATGCGAAGCATGACGTGTTCATTCCTTGATTGAAGTTTAGCGTTCAGCGTGGACCCTCAAGCCTTGACGATCCAATAGTTTCTGAACTGCAGATCCCCTATACTGCACGCGATCGAGCATCAACGATAAGCAGGGTCACAACCGGGTTTCCGTGGAGAGCACGAATCAAGAGCACGCTCCATAGTGGAGGTACAAAAGGCGCTTTTTTGAGTCCCGTTTTTCCTCAAAAAAAACCGACCGGTACGAAAAAAAACACGATTGACCGAGCGAACGACGGCGGCCCGCATTCCACGCCGCGCATTCCGCCCGGACCATCGACCCGCGAGTCGAAAAGGCCGCGCGATCCTGATACGGTACGGATCCACACACCCCGAGTCCATGAACCCCACCGACGCGAACAATACTGCCCTGCTCGACAAGCTGATATCGAGCGTTGAAAAGGCCTTCCGTTCGTATCGATTGTACGAAGCTCGCGGTGCTCAGTACGAGAGCCACGTGCGTGAAATGGCCTCGCAAGCGGCACTGAGCACCGAACAGGGGCCGGCGATGCTCACGATCACACCGCACGGGCTGCAGACGAACACCGAGCGGTCGAAACGGGAACACGAACTCAATCGCACGTGGTTTGAACTGTTCGAGCAGGGAGCGCGCCAGATTGTCTTCACCAAGGGCATCGAGACGCGGGAAGTGCGAGAAATGCTTCAGATCATGGCCGGAGAGCATCACGGAGACGACATCCTGACCGTGTTGTGGCGGCGCGAGCTGAACCACATTCAAATCTCTGTGGCCCGCACCCTGGTTCGCGGCATCCGCTCCGACATGAGTGCCGAAGAAATGCTGGATGCCCAGTATGGTCACTGGCGAAACCTGCTGGTGCCCGATGCCCAAGCGTCGGACCGGCGCATCGAGATCAACCCGGACGACCTTCGGGTGCTGGCCGTCCAACGCACGCCGCTGCAGTGGTGTGCCGAGTGCGCGGAAGCGCGCGAATCCACGGAATCGAATCCAGCGCCAAACTTCTCGGGGCAATCAGGCGGTGTTGCGGATTTCTTGAGCTTGCTCAGCCCCCTCGACTCCGACGAGATTGATTCCGTGATGACCAACCTCATCGGGTCGTATGCCCGCTTGGGGCTCACCGAGAAGATCAACGAGCTGATGAGCTTGGCCGATGACCATCCCGCCTTGTCCGGCTGGTCATTGGAACGGATGCTGACCGCCGCAGGGGGCGTGCAAGCGCTGATTCCGCTGATCGAGTCGGGACCCGAAGCCTTTCGCGAGTCCCTCTCCGCCATGGCGGCGTCCAATGCCGACCTGATCGAAGAACTGCTCGGTGGGATCGAAGCCGAAGCCATCCGCGAAGAAGTCGAGGCCCTGGTCATCACGCAAGAGGCCACGCCGCTGGCCTTTCATTCGGCGCGCATGAACAGCCCAAACCTGGATGAACAACTCGAAAGCATCAAGGCGCTGTTCAACATGGGCACCGACCAAGCCAACTACCTGGCCATCGAGGGGTGCGGCTCGGTCCACCCGGAAGTGCGGTTGTATGTGCTGTCCCGCTTGGAGCCCATTTTTGAAGAGTCCATGCGAAACAGCATGCTCCGGCTGTATCGAGACACCGATGAGGCCGTCCGAATCGAAGTCTTTCGGTTCATCAAGCGGTCCGGAGACCGCTACTTTCTCCGCGAAGCGCTGGCCACGGCCAAAGACGCCTACTTCACCCGCCGCTCCGACGACGAGCAGTGGGAGGTGATCTCCGCGCTGGCGGCGCACGGAAACCTTCCGCCGATCAACCTGTTGTTCTGCGGGTACGCCACATCGAGCTCGGTGTGGACCAACGAGCACAAGCGGCGGGTGCAGCTCGAAGCGATCCGGGTTTTGGAGCGCTACCCCACGGTCGATGGGGTTCACTCACTGAAGAAACTCTCGCGGCGACTGGTGGGTGCCAAGGACATTCGGGCGGCTGCCAAAGCGGCACTGGACCGCATGAACGCCCGCGACAACGGCGATGACTCTTCTTCGGGAGCCGCGTCATGACCCAAAAAGCCGAGCTTCGGAAATACGGCAATCGCCTCGTCAACGACCTGCAGGTGTACCTCCGATCGATGCACACCCACGATGCCAACAATGCCATCGTCATTCGAGCGCGGGACGCGCTGTTCGTCACCCTGACCGAACACTTTGACGACGAACCGGAGAGCACACTTCAGGTCCAACTGCTGCCCGAAGAGACGTTCATCAACAGCACGCTGCTCCCGATCGCCATGCAGGATTTTGGGCGCGTCAAGGAACTCACGAAACAGCTCGCGACCATGGGCGTGGGGGAACTCATTTTTGACGCTGGCGTCACGGCCGATGGCCTCTCCAGCTTTGGCGCCGCGTTCTTTGACTGCTTCCACTATCGAAAAACGATGGAGACCCGAGTCTTCGATGGCATTCAGGCCCTGGAGCTCGACTACTCGGTGACCGGCACCGCCGAACGCGACGCGCACCAAGTGGTGGTCTGGTTGTTCTCGGGACTGCTCGACGGCCTTGAAGGGCTGGTTGACCTGGTCGACGAAGGACACACCCCGACCATGGTGCCGTTCATGCGCCACATGCGCCTGTTGATCGACCTCAACATGGAGCGGGGCAACGTGGTTCGTCATCTGTGTTTTGCCCGACAACAGGACGGCGAATCGACCCGCTCGCACACGCTGGCTTGCCGCACCTTTCTGGTCGTTCAGATTGGGCAACAGAGCGGGCTCGACCGCAGCGAACTGATGGCACTGGGCCTGGCATCGGTCCTCGATGCGGTCACCGCCGGAACCGAACCCAGCCGGATCATTCCGATGCTGGCGTCGTACACCTCCCTCAGCGACCTCGCGCCCAGCGTCATGATGAACCTGCACGAACTCGAGCGCGTTCGACGGGGCGAACCCGGAAGCCAAAAAGCGCAACTCTTGCACGCACTGGAAATCCTGGTGCAGACCGTTCATTCCAGCGAACCGGTGACCTTGACGGACGTGAGGACCGCGGTTGACGCCGCCCAAAGCGTCGATGATGAGGTGAAGGAGTACGTCTTGGGCTGGCTCGGGGACAGTCCGGTGGGAAGCATCGTCACCAGTCAATCGATGGGCGACGTGTTGCTGTTTGACCACGGACCAACGGGCAATGAACTGCGGTGCCGCGAGATCCTCTCGACGGGGCTGAGCGAGGTCAAGCCACTCGACGACATCGACGCCAGTGCACCGGTGCGCTTCGAGAGCCGAATCGATTTCGAGTACGAACCCGTCGTGATCGACATCGACGACTGAGCGAGCGCTGGCCTTAGAAGTACGCCTTCATCTGGACGTACACGCTGGACGGATACAGCCCAAACTCGCTGCGCACGCCCACCGACGCGTTCAATGCATCCCCGGTCAGGGGCAACCCCGTCTCCGGGTCCAGCAAATCGGCCAGATCGACCACCGCTGGCCGGTCGCCACGACCGATGAACCCGCCCATGACCAGCTGCACCTCGTCGCTCACACTGACAACGGCATTGGGCGCAACCAGGGCACTGCCGTCCAGCGCATTGCCGATGACGGCGACGGTGCCGAGAATCAACGGCGTGAATTGGTATCCAAGCGACGCGGACGCGTAGGTCTGACCCGCCAGCCACAATTCCCCGCGCGCGTACCGCTCTCCCGACAACTGGGTGAGGTAGCGCTGGGGATCCGACGCCCCGAGCGACTGGTGGTAGGCCTCTCCGCTGACGGTGAGCTCCCCCGTTGCCGCCCACAGCGCCCCCACCACCGCGCGCACAAACGGGTCTTCCCGGTCGCCTTCGGGCCGGGTGTAGGTCGCGTCCGCGTGGACCGCG
>JAYZVA010000166.1:0-7558 GCA_036156175.1 Myxococcota bacterium | reverse complement strand
AACCCATCTGTGGAGTCTTCGGCATTGATCCGGCATTGAATCGACCACCCATTCGCGGGCTCAAACGGACCAACGGTGCGATTCGCCGCGACCTCCAACTGGGCCTCCACCAGGTCCACGCCGGTCACCATTTCGGTCACGGTGTGTTCAACCTGCAGCCGGGTATTCATCTCCATAAAGTACAGATGCCCACTGGGGTCGTAGAGCATCTCGATTGTCCCGGCACCGCGGTAGTTGAGGGCTTTGCACGCAGCCTTGATGCGTTCGATGACCGTGTCCCTCAAGCGGGCCCCAGCCTCGCCCTGCAGACCGGGTGACGGGGTTTCTTCGAGCAACTTCTGGTGCCGTCTCTGAATCGAACACTCGCGTTCGCCAAGCACGTGCACCTCGTGCCGATCCGCCATCACCTGAAATTCAATGTGGCGGGCGCCCTCGACCAGCTTTTCCATGTACATCCGCCCATCGCCAAAGGCGGATTGTGCCTCTGCGGATGCTTCGGTGAACGCATCGCCAACCTCTGCGGCGGTTCGCACGATTCGCATCCCGCGTCCACCGCCTCCAGAAACCGCTTTGAGCAGGACCGGATACCCCAACGACTCCGCCACGGTTTTTGCATGGGCGACGCTGCCCACAACGCCATCGCTCCCGGGAATGGTGGGCAAGCCCAGCTCGCCCATGGTGGTCCGGGCAACCGCCTTGTCCGCCATTCGCCGCATCGTGCTCGACGAGGGCCCAACAAATGAGATCCCCGACGCCTCACACCGGGCGGCAAAGGTGGGATTCTCCGACAAAAAGCCCCACCCCGGGTGCACCGCTGAGACGCCGTTCGCTCGCCCCGCTTCAATCACCGCATCGATGTCCAAATAGGCCCGTGATGGGCCGATGCCCGCGACGGTTGTGGCCGTCTGCAAGAATGCGAGGTTGCTGTCCGCATCGGTGGCCAGCGCCACGGTTTCGATGCCCAGTCGATCGCATGTCTTCAGCACACGGGCGGCGACCTCCCCGCGATTGGCAATCAGAATTCTGCGAAACATGCGGTCCTCCCCCATCCTCGTACGTTGTCGGTTAACGTCCGCAAGCAGGAGGTGTCATGAACTCGGCTGCCGCAACGGCAAACCCGGCCCACAACCGCCCCTGTGCACTCAATCCGATCGGTCGTACCGGTGGCTGCGCCCACGCCATCCGTCGGCAAGGGTCGTTCCGACTCTGCGTGCTGCTCGCAGGAGGACTTCTCGCCGGCTGCGGGCCCCAAACACCCGACCCACCGGCGGCCCCAGTGGAGAACGCCGATGCGGTCATGGCTGCCGACCTCAACGGCGATGGGAACCAGGAATTGATCGCGCTTCACGGTGGGCACCTGCATTGGCTTGGTCGCAAAGAGCCCTTCGATGCTGGATTGGCTGCGCACACCGTGGCCGACATCGATGCGGACGGTCGGGATGAGCTCATTGTTGCCACACGAGGGCGTCGCGGCCCGAAATCGAAGAACCCCGCGATCCTTGTTGTCGATGAGGACGGGATCACGCCGCACCCCCTCGCCCGAAACGACCGATTCCGCATCGCTGGGCTCAGCGCGCTTGACGACCGCGTCTTCGCATCGATTCTCGGACCCAAGAAAGTCGCGACGGGCGGCTGGTGGACGCCCGAAGGCTTCACGCCGGTGACCGAATCGCAGATGGGATTGGTCCAGGAACCACTGCCGAACGGCACGGTGGCAGTCGGCCGCATCTACGGAGACGCCCCGCGGTCGGACGGCCAACTTGAGCTGCACCTGTCCGATGGGTCCATCCGCGTGCTGCCCGGCTACCGCGGCATTCGCTCGTTGGCTGCCGCCGACCTCAATCGGGACGGGCATCTGGACTTGCTTTCCGCAGATGGGTGGCATTTCCAGTACGGAGAGCATGCGACGGCAAGGCTCAACGTCTATTTTGGTCCGGACTACACCGACCACCGGCTGGTTGGCACCATCGACGGCGACTACACCATCAATCGCATCGAAGTTGCATCGGGAACGCCGGCCACCGTCGTTGCCACAGGAACGTCAAAAGTCGTGACGTTCACGCCCGACCCAATGGGGTGGACTCCTATTACTATAGGGAACACCCGCGAGGGCGGCACCGCGGCCGTGGTTCAGGGTCCCAACCATCCGTACATTGCAATCCCCGGCGAGCCAATCGTTGTTGTCCCGGTCACGCCACAGTGACTCAGCCTGTGGAAAACCTCGGCCCTCAATGAGGGACATGGCGGCTGTTTGGATATTTTTTTGGCGATCACAAGGCGCGGTGCGGAATATTTTTTTCCCGTAGTTCCAGTCACTTACGCGTTTTCTCAGTGACCATTGAAATCACAAATACCCTCTAAACGATGGACGTGTCTACAATTTGGGTTGCCGGGTCGCCGACGTCAATTAAGCAAAATGGGCAGGAGAGAAAGGCGGTTGTCGCCGTTGCTCCAGCATTTTCCAACCACGTCATTGGATTGGACCTGCCAATGACGAGAACAGCACGGTCCACACAGGAAAAAGAACAATGGCTGATAAGAAGTACTTCGTACTCCAAGAAAATGGCAAGGACTCCAACATCGTCTTCGCTTCCCGCCAGCCCCGCGGCGCCGCCCTCAAGGCAGCTTCTCGTGGCCACACCGCGATCTCCCTGCGTGAGCGTGGTACCAACCGCGTCCACAACTTCAAGGGATGGCGTGAAGAAGTTGCCGCACCCAAGAACGGCCCTTCTTGGCTCGGCGACACCGTCTGGAAGTCCAACGTCAAGAAGCTCGGTGTTGACCGCATCTGAGTGACGAGGGCGACTTCACGACCGACGCTCGGTCGTTAGCCAAAACATTGCCACCCCAAGGGAATCCTTGGGGTGGTTTTTTTGTTAGACGATCCTGTGGAATCGAACCGCGAAACGCTCCTGACTGTACTCGGGATTGGGCTCTGCATCGGATTTGCCGGGGCCATTGCGACCGGCGCGGTCGCGACGAAGCTGCCGGCTCAACGCGTCGCATCAAACACCGTGGACGCTCCTGCGGCATCTTCCGAGAACCCCATTGCTCCGAGCGTCGGTGCCCCGGCATCTCCGGACCGGCGAACGGCGGTGACTCGCGCCGTTTCCGCCACCGCCGGTGCAGTGGTCTCGATCACCACCGAGCAGTCCACTGCGGACCTGTTCGCTCGTTTTAGAGGCCAAGGGACCCAATCCAGCGCGGGATCTGGGGTGGTGATCGACAAGCGCGGCGTTGTGTTGACCAATGCCCACGTGGTGGCCTCCGCCACCAACATCACCGTGACCTTCGACGATGACCGTCAGCTCAACGCCGACATCATCGGACTGGCCGAAGACCTCGACCTCGCGGTGCTTCGGATACCGGTACAACCCGACCTCGAGGTCGCATCCATCGGAACCAGTGCCGATCTCATTTTGGGCGAGCCGGTTGTGGCCATCGGAAACCCATTTGGGCTCGGTCATACCGTCACCACCGGAGTCGTCAGCGCCGTCAGCCGTCCATTGGAGACGGATGCGCGCGTCTTCCAAGACTTCATTCAAACGGATGCCAGCATCAACCCCGGCAACTCCGGCGGGCCGCTCTTGAACGCCACGGGCTCGCTGATCGGGATCACAACCGCCATCCGGCCCGATGCTCAAGGGATCGGCTTCGCCATCCCAATCGATCGCGCAATCAAGGTTGCGAACGATCTGATCGAGTCCGGCACGGTAAGGATTCCATGGCTGGGAGTCTTGGTCGCCGACGTGATGTACCAACACGGTTCGACGCGGACCTCCGTCCCCGAAGTGGTCCATGCGGTCGCGTCAAGCGCATTGCGGCGCGGCGATGTCATCGTGGGCGTCGAGGGGCGCACGGTTCAGGGGCGCAGCGACCTCAACGCATTTCTGTCCGCTTACAAGCCCGGGGACTCCCTCACCCTGACGATTGTTCGGGATGACGACGGGATGGAGCTCACCGTTCAAACGAACAGCGCCTCTACCGACGCGGCGAGCACGCAACTCGTCGGACGCGTGGGACTCGCGGTCCTCGACGCCCCAACCAACGGGCCGCGAGGTGTCCTCGTTGAGGAGGTCTCGCCAGGCGGCACTGCTGCCAGACTCGGGCTGCGCCGCGGCGACGCCATCACAGCCGTGGATGGCACGCGCATCCAAAGCGGCCAGGACTTCATGACCATGATCCAGCGGGCCATCGAGCGCCACCGACCCACAGTCCTCATCACTGTGCGCCGCGCAAACATGCAAGGCCGCGTTCCCCTGCCGCTCTCCTCGCTATAGGGTGCAATCATGATCGTTCGTTATTGGGTTTGGCTGACGATGTTGGTAATTGGGTGCGCCCGCCATCAATCCGTCGGCCCCGCTGCCTTGTCGGGTCCCGACCGCGTTGAACTTCCGATGTACAGAAACCCTGGTGCGGCCGATAAGGTTTTCGTAGAGGTATCCCTCGGCGACCGCACACCCCGCCTGTTTCTCATTGACACCGGTGCCGCGGTCACCGCCGTCTCCGACCGGGTGGCGCAGGACCTGGCCCTCTCCGTGAAACGCCAACCCGGCTCGCTCGTGGGAGTGGCCGGAAGCACACCATGGAGTGCTGCATTGCTTCCCGAGCTCAGCCTGGGTCGGCACACGCTGCAGCAGATCCCCGTCGCGGTCGGCGTCACCGGTGTGCCGACCCAGGTGGGCCTGGTTCCGTTGGATGGCATTCTCGGTAACGACGTCCTCGATCGCTTTCGGGTCACCGTTGACTACCCGGCGAATCGCCTTGTTCTCGAGCGCAGCCCCGGCTCACCGATGCCCAAAACGGCATCAGCGTTGTTCTACAACGGGCAACACCCCATGGTCAAAACCACCATGACCGTCCGAAACGACGCCGGAATCACGGTGGAACAGCCGGTGCTGTTCCAACTGGACACGGGTACCCGTGGGGTTGTGCTGCGGGGTGGCGGTCACGAGGACCTGGCTGCCGTGTCGACACCGGAGGAACAGTTGGTCCGCGGCGTCGGTTCGGCACGCGCCGAGCGGCGCCCAGCGATGACGGTCCCAATCGTGCGGATCCCCATGGGCGGCGCGGTGATCGACACCCCGATCCGCGGCGTATGGCTCGATCACGACCACACGGGTCGGCGCCACGCGCCCGAACTGAATGGGCTCATTGGCTTCGCCGGACTGCAGGCGTTCCGCGTCGTCATCGACTACCGGTCCAAGCAGTTTGCGCTGCTGTCGGCCACCGACACTCGGCCGACCGTCGATGTTCACGCCTGGTACATCGACCGCGGCAGGCCCAACCCCATCGACCGGGTCAAAGCGCTGGTGGTGCTGAATCGCCCCGAAGATGCGGAACGCCTGCTGACAAAGCTGGCCCGGCACCCCGCTCGAAATCCGGAGGCCGCGATTCTACACGCCCGGATGAAACGGACCGCGGGTGCGGTGGACGAAGCCATCGACGGGCTTCAAGGCGTACCCATGCACGCGTTGGTCACCAGTGGCGAGATCATCGCAATGGTCAACACCATGTGGTTGCGGGGAGACACCGAAAAAGCCGGCGAGACCGCCTATCTGGCCACGGTTCTGGAGCCCGACCTCCCAGCGGCATGGGTCGCAATGGCCGACCTCCACCTCAGCACAGGAGACATCACCAAAGCCCGTCGAGCAGTTGCGGAAGCCGTCAACGCATCTGGAGATCCCGATGCGTACCGAATCCGGCGGGCACTGATTGCGTGGATGGACAGCGATGTGGACGGCGCAATGACGCACCTTCGCAACATGATTGCAAACGACCCCGTGCAGGGCTTTCCCCAGTGGCTCTACGCACAGGTCGCGGACACCGACGACCGCTTGATCCTCGCGGCCCATGACCTCCGGACCGCTCAGGCACGGGTCTCCGCCGACCGCGCACCGTTCGACTTTGCGGCAGGCGCGTGGTTTGCCGTCGGCAACACTGCCGAAGCCGAGTCCAGCTGGAAACAGGGCATCTCCCGGGATTGCGACCGAGCTCGGACCGAGCAAAGCCGAGACAACTGCCTGGCTTGGTATCAGGTTTTGATTGGAAAGGACCTCGCGGACGCCGAAGCAAAAGTTCGAAGCGCGCTGTCGCTTGACCCCAATCGCAGCGAGTACCTCGACACGCTCGCAATGGTCCTCGAGGCGCAGGGTCGCGCGTCCGAGGCGCGGGATGCAAGCTGGAAAGCCGCCCTTCAACAACCGGGCGATGTGTACCTCATCGCGCAGGCCCTCCGCCTTCAGCAACGGGCTCAGTCGAAACCGTGAGGATGGGTTAGCGGGACGTATGCGTCCGTTTCTGACCCTGCTGTTGTTGTTGCTGGTCACGCCACCCAGTGGTGCAGCCGCCCCCGAAACACCCGTCCCCGCCCAAGGACGCGTGGTTGACGTGTACGATGGCGATACATTGACGCTGGCTTCCGGAGACAAAATCCGCCTTCGCTGGGTCAACACGCCCGAGTTGCGGCCCAAAGAAGACTACGGGATTGAGGCACGCGAGGCCGCTCGGAGTTTGGTGCTCGGGCGAATGGTCACGCTCAAGCCCGGGCCGGTGGCTCGAGATGGCTATGGCCGAATCATCGCCGGGATCGAGGTCGATGGCATCGACTTATCGACCCACCTGCTCTCGCTTGGACTGGCCCATTTGTTTCTGATTCCACCCGATGATGCGAATCACGACGAACGGAGAGAAGCCCAGACCAAAGCCCGCCTCGCGGGGCGCGGCATCTGGTCCACCGACCGGTACAGGGGCGTGCTCCACATCACAAGCTTCCACGCCAATGCGGACGGGGACGACCGGGCAAATGTGAACGGGGAGTATCTTCGAATTGCCAACGTGTCCGACCGGCCAGTAGACCTCGACGGCTTTCGCATTGCAGAGCAGGCGGGGCGCTCTTGGGTCCTGCCAGCGATGTTGATTCCCCCGGGCCATACGTTCAAACTCCACTCTGGGAACGGCGACAATCAATCCGATCCCCAGCGGCAACTGGCCGTCTTCCTGAACAGCGATGTCCCGATATGGAACAACACGCGGGACCGAGCGACGGTGTACGACCGCCACGGGCGCGTTGTTGACAGTCGCCTGCACGCCCCGAAGAATCCGTCTCGCTGAGCGCTTTACGCACCATCACCCGCGGGCACTGGTCCGGCGACTGCATCACCGGTTGCGAGTCGGCACGTGCGCCGAACGCAGGCCCGTGAGCGCAGCCACCGCCGCACCGAGTACAATCAGCGAGCAGGTCGCGTGGAGAAACGATGCGGAAAGGGGCCGGTTACATTTTGATCCTTGCGCTGCTGCTGCGGCTACCGCGCCTCATTGTCCGCTGGGAAGAGTGGGCGTTGCATTACGCCGCGTACAACTTGCCCACCCTTGAGGCGCTCCTCTCGGGCGAGTACTCAGAAGCTGGAGCGATGTGGGTGGGGCTGCATCCGCCTCTGTATCCACTTTTGCACAGCGTCATGACCGCCTTGTGGCCGGCACCCCTGCTGTGGATGATGTTCAGCGTGGGAGCAAGTCTCGCGGCCGTAGCCTTGCTGCTCCATGCCGAGCCGAAGTC
>JAYZVA010000165.1:0-30397 GCA_036156175.1 Myxococcota bacterium | reverse complement strand
CGTATCAACGCCATCCATGTCGGCAATTTCCATGTGCACAATGCGACGCTCGAACGAGTTGAGGGGCTTGCGAATCACTTGCGCTTCGCCTCCCGAGGCCACGGAATCGGCGATCCGACGGGCGAGTCGCTTCAGCTCCCGCACATCGCGTTCCGAGCGGCGATCATCGCGGTCTCGGCGATCCCGCCGGGCGCCGCGGTCGCCGCGGTCGCCACGATCTCCCCGTTCCCCCCGACCGGTTCGCTCATCGCGCCGGCCGCCCTGAACATCGATGTCAAAGGTCCAATCTCCGTACTCGGCGCGCATGGCTTCGGTGAGCATGGCCGATATGGACGCGAGGGTTGAACCGCCGCGGCCCACCAAAAACCGAGCCGCTTCTGAATCAACGGCAATGGTGGCCGTTCGATCCTTCACGTTTCGGGCCGAAACCTTGGCTTTGAATCCCATGCGCTCCACCAATCCTTCGACCCATGCCTTCGCAGCGAACGCCCCTTCTTTTTCGGCGGGGTCAGCCGCCCAGCAAATCACCTTGACCGTATCCACCGGAACCGACCGCCCTGCATCGTTTCGAAAGTGGCTGAGATCGAGTTTGTGATCGATTTGTTCCGCGGGCACACCGAGCAGCTCGGCGGCTTTTCGCACGGCTTCTCCGACCGTGTTTCCTTCGGTTGTGACTTGATTGGTTTCACTCATGATTGTCTCCTCTGGGGCGCGATGGTGCACCGATGTGGACCGAGTATGGGTCCGATGAACCGGCCGGCCATCACGTGGCTTTGCCGGACTGCGAATTGTCGTCTGGCGTCCGGTAGATGTACCACTGCTGGGCAATGGTGAGCACGTTGTTGACGCTGAAGTACAGCACCAGTCCGGACGGGAATGTGAACATGAAGACGCCAAACATGACCGGCATCAGGCGCATCATTTTCTGCTGCATGGGGTCCATCGAACCCATCGGCATCAGCTTCTGTTGAAGGACCATCAGCACGGTCACCACCAACGGAAGCACACCGGTCGGATCGACCTCGGTCAAATCCTTCAAATACAGGAACTGTGAGCCGTAGATCTCCACGCTGTAGAGCATGACGTTGTACAACGCGAACCAAACGGGCATCTGGATGATCATCGGCAAACAACCGCTCATCGGATTGACGTTGTTCTCCGAGAACAGCTTCATCGTTTCTTGCGTCTGAAGCTGCTGGTTGTCTTTGTACTTTTCCTTGAGCGCCTTCAGCTGGGGTTGAATGGCTTGCATTCGCTTGGAGCTGACGAACTGCTTTTGCATCAACGGGAAGAACACGGCCTTGATCGACATGGTCAGCAAGATGATCGCAACACCCCAGTTCCCAACCAACCCGTAGAAGAACTTCAGCATCAGCAGCAGAATCTTCGCGAACAATCCAAAGATTCCAAACTCGATGGACGCTTCGAGGTTGTTGCCCACTGGGGTGGTGATGTCGATGTCTTTCGGACCCAGGTAACCGCGGAATCGCACCTCGCGGCTTGCTCCGGCATCCAAGGGCTGAAGGAGGCGAAGAAAACTCCCAATTCGGTCGTCTGGCAGACGGTCGACCACCCACTCACCGGCCGTTTCTTCGATCGGCAGCAACACACCCATGAAGTACTTGTTGCCCAGTCCGAACCAGTCGATGGTGCCGTTGAAGCGTTCATACATTTCGCCATCGAGGTCCGACAGGTCATCGACACGCTCAATGTCTTCGTCGATGTACGCGAAGGGTCGGATCACGTTGGCGAAGCGATTCGCATCTTCCCCGTCCGCCGCATCCGCCATTCCAACCCAGAGGTCTCGAATGGTGCCCTCGGAGTGGTTCTCAAACCGAACCACAACATCGAGCACGTGCGGATCGTTGCCGGTTTCAAACCGCTTGATCACCTTCAGTCCGTCGTGGATCTGACCGGTCGCCACCAGCGCATTTCCATCCTTGGAGATGCGATGAGCGCGATCGCCTGTGAGCGCACCCGACCCCGCGATGACGAATGCACCATCGGGCGAAATCAAGGTCTCGGGATCGGTACCGCCCGTGTACGCTTCCCACTCGTTGGACTCTCCGCCAACGGCGTCCAACAGATGCGACCACAGCGGCGTCACGCTCGGTTGCGAGGTGTAGGACTTGAGTTCCACCGACTGGAAGGCGCCTTCCGACGACGCCAACGACGCGTTGAATGCATCGCTCGACAACGCCTTCTCATGACGCGCAATCGTCTCGACGGGTGCGGGTTTCGACTCCACCCCACCCGTGGAACTTGCGGTCTCGGAGACCACGGATTCCGAGGCGGGCACTCCGACCGGACCGATGTCTGCAGCGGGGCCATCGGTTGCCACCGCGATCGCCGCATCCTCGGCCGGAATGGGCGCCACAAGGGGCGGTGCAAACCACTGCAGGTACACCATGTAGACCATCAAGCTCAGGCCTACGGCCAAGATGGTGCGACGTTCTTGTTCAGATTGCACGCGAATCTCCTGGGGGGGCGGGCACGGGATCGTTGCCGCCGGGTACAAACGGGTTGCACCGCAGAATGCGGCGGGCCGAGAGCGCTCCGCCCCTCACCGTTCCATGAATTCGAAGGGCCTCAACGGTGTATTGGCTGCACGATGGATGGAAGCGGCAACTTGGAGGCGTCAGCGGCGATATCAACCGCTGGTAGCCCTTGATCATCCACGACAGAAAAGCGTTCATCCCATGCGCCCCATTCGAAGCATTCCTTCGCCCAGGTCATGGTCCACTCGGGCGAAGGTGGCATCTGCGGCCTGCGGGTGCGCGATGACCACCACATCGAATCCCACGGGGAGGTTGTCTCCCTGGTGGCGAATGGCTTCGCGAAGCCAGCGTTTCACACGATTCCGATTCACAGCATTTCCGACTTTCCGGCTAACGGTGAGCCCCACGCGGGTTTGGTCGGTACCGTTGCGCACGAACAAAATCATCACCAATCGGCACCGAATGCGGTCCCCGGTTCGTTGCACGCGCTGGATATCGACTGACCTCCGCAACCGCTGGTGGCGAGGGAGTCCCAGTGGATGCTCCTCAGCTGCGCTTGCTGGAAACCGTGGCCACCAACTTCTTTCGGCCCTTGGCACGGCGGCGGCGAAGAACGTTGCGACCGCCTGCGGTCTTCATCCGAGCGCGGAATCCGTGGGACCGCTTGCGCTTGATCTTGCTGGGTTGGTACGTACGCTTCATCTGAACCTCCGAACGCGGGACTCCAATCACAACTCGCGATGGATTTTTCCGCAGGGGCGGTTGCCGGTACTTCGACCCCGCCGAGAAGAGCCCGATGCTTATGCTGTCGATCGTTTAGGGGCAAGATCGTTTCCAAAACATCTTTGTATCCGCTCGCGCGCGCGAGGGACCCTTCCACAGAAATGTTCCACGTGAAACACCTGCGGAAAACCCTAGGGATAAGCTTAAAAAGCCAGGTTAAACCTCGGTCAAGCTATTGATGAGATCCACAGATCCCATTGAGAAAACCGAAAAAAAATGAAAGTTTTCCATATTGATTTATTATCGTATTTAAACTTACATAATTTCAAAATGCTTCTACGAGACTGCTGACACTTAGGCGAACGCGCCACCGTTGAAGAATCCCACCGATCCCTGTTACCCTCTCGGAGTGCCGGATCGGTGGGGTCACGGCGTCCAGATTTACCGGTTGAACCGGAATTTCTTCGCCGTTTGGCGTCGTGGGTATTGGTGTGCAAAAAGAACTTTTATGGTCCGCGGTTCAAGGGGCCCTTCGCGAAAAACTCGGCACCCAAAACTTCGAAATCTGGATCCGACCTATCCAGATGGGGTCCATCAACAACGATTCGGTGAGCCTGGAAGTTCCCAACCGGTACTACCGGGATTGGGTTGCTGCGAACTATGGACCCGCGTTGAACCGAGAGCTCGAAGAAGCGATTGGACGTCCGATTCGCTTGCAGTTTCATGTGGCGAGCGCGCAGGCCGAGCCTGCAGAGTCCGCGCCCGCAGTGCGCACCGATTCATCGACCGTTCGAAATGCCGACCCGATCCCGGGGGTGTCCCCCGACAAAACCTTCGAGAACTTTGTGGTTGGGAAATCCAATGAGTTCGCTCATGCGGCGGCCCTCGCGGCGGCCGATGCCCCGGGTGAACCGCAGTACAACCCCCTCTTCATTTACGGCGACACCGGTCTGGGCAAAACACACCTTGTGCACGCGATCGGAAACCGAATCCAGATGCGAAACCCCGACGCGCGGATTTTGTACGTGACCGCAGAGCAGTTCACAAACGATTTGATCGACGCCCTGCGCTACCGCCGCATGCCGGAGTTTCGCGACCGGTATCGAAAGCAACCCACCGTACTCCTCATCGATGATGTTCAGTTTCTCAGTGGAAAAGACCGCACTCAGGAAGAGCTGTTTCATACCTTCGAGTGGCTCAATGAACGGGGCACCCAAATTGTGTTCACGTCGGATGTTCTTCCCAAAGAGATTCGAGGATTTGAACCGCGGCTCCGAACGCGGTGCGAATGCGGGATGCTGGCCGACACGCAAGCGCCCGACACCGAGACATTGACGGCCATTTTGCGTCAAAAAGCGGAACACCAAGGACTGGATATCCCCTCCGAGGTTGCCCAATGGATCACAACGAGAGTGCATGGGAACGTTCGGGAGCTGGAGGGCGCCGTCAACCGGCTGAATGCCGTCATGCGCCTCCGACCCGGCATTTTGACCCTCGATGTGGCGCGACAGCACCTCTCCAGCATGCTCGACGACACGCGAGCGACGGCCAGTGCCGAGGACATCATGGCCACGGTGGCGAACTTCTACAACGTGAAGGTGAGCGACTTGAAAGGCTCTCGTCGCCTCAAGCAGCTGGTTCGTCCACGACACGTTGCCATGTACTTGGTTCGTGAGTTTACCGATCACTCGTTTCCCGAGATTGGCCGAATATTTGGCAACCGCGACCACGCCACTGTTCAGCACGCCGTGAAGAAGATTCGCGGCGAGACCAAGACCGACTCCGACATTCGTTCCGCGGTTCACAGCCTGGAACGGAGCATCAACCGAGGGTTGTGAGTCCTGTGGATAAACCATGGACAACCAACGGATTGGTTATGCATTCACTGTTGGCGTTTTCAGCCCCCCTTCATCGAACTTGATTTTTTCCTTCTTAATCCCGGTCAACTCACAGTTGCTTCCACAGGATCAAAAAAATCTAAGTATTTGAAAATAATAAACTTTTTAATCTTTTGCACAGCATCAATAAGCCCTAGCGATCAACTACTGATCCAAAGATCCCCTTCTTAAATTTCGATCCATAGACAGCAGTTTGGGAGTTTGCATGGACCTCATCATTGACAGGGAAGAGCTCATCCGCGGCTTGAGTCGCGTACAAGGCATCGTGGAACGGCGCACCACAAACCTCTCACTGGCTCACGTCTTGCTGAGCGCGGAAGGCAACACGCTGCGGCTCACCGCAACCGACACGATGGTATCGCTCGTGGCCGATTACGTGGCGCGAGTGGAGCGTCCCGGAGAGATCTCGGTCGACGCCCAGAACTTGTTTCAGGTGGCGCGCCATCTGCCGGAGTCCACGGTGCACCTCAAGGCTGAAGCGGGCAATCGCTTGGCCATTCATTCCGGCAAGAGTGAGTTTCACCTCGTCGGAATGAGCCCCGAGGACTACCCACCGCTTCCCGCCCGTGATGACCGAGCTGCACTGACGGTCCCCGGGATCACACTCCAGCGGCTCATTGCCGAAACCCTATATGCGGTCTGTTTGGACGATAGTCGGTACGGCCTCAATGGTGCTCATCTCGAGGAAATTACGGCGGAGACCGGCGAAGCTCGAGTGCGAATGGTGACCACGGATGGATCCCGGCTCAGCTTCTCCGAGTCGCCGTACGAAGGCGAGTTCAACATGGGCCGCCGCATGCTGCTTCCGCGAAAAGCACTCGACGAAGTGCGCAAGCTCTGCGACGGCGATGAACGGCCGTGGGAGATCGCATTCGGCGAGCGCTCGGCGACGTTCCAGACTGGCGGCGTTACGTTGATGGTTCGGCTGGTTGATGGCGAGTTCCCCGACTACCGCCAGGTGCTTCCGGCGGCGTTCAAGCGGATGCTGACCGTTGACCGCGCCGCGTTTTCGGATGCGCTGAAGCGGGTTTCCATCGTGGCATCCGACCGAAACCATTCGGTGCGCTTCGGATTTGAAGCCGACCGTTTGGTCTTGACGGCGCAGAACGTGGACCTGGGCAACGCTCGCGAAGAGGTCGAAGCGGCCTTTGAGGGTGAATCGTTCGAAACCGGGTTCAACATTGCCTACTTTTTGGACATCATTCGGCACACGGAAGGCAAGGAGTTCGTTCTGGAAATGGGTGAACCCCTCGATCCCTGCATCGTTCGAATTCCGGGCCGAGATGACTGCCAGTTCGTGGTGATGCCCATCCGTCTGGATTGATCGGCGGTGCAGCTGACGAAGCTCCAGCTGGCGGGATGGCGAAACGTCGCGGACTGTTCGATTGAGGTGAATTCACCATTGGTCGTGGTCCATGGGGACAACGGTCAGGGCAAATCGAACCTCTTGGAAGCGGTCCATGTGCTGGGAACGTTGAAGAGTTTTCGGGAACCCAAAACGCGCCGATGGATTCGGCACGGGGCAGAGAGTGCCCGGATCGCCGGATGCGTCCAGTCGACGGTTGGGCGGCGCGAACTCACCTGGAAGTGGACGAGTGACGGCCGTCGGCTGCAAATGGATGAGAAACAAACTGCCGTCTTATCGGATTGGTTTGACGTATTTCGTGCAGTGGTCTTTTGTCCTGAAGACGCGGCCATTGTTCGCGGGGAACCCGACAAACGACGGCGATTCATGGACCGTGCCGCGTTCAATGCCGCGCCGACTCACCTGCGTCGGGTCACCGAATACCGCCGCGTGCTGAATCACAAACGGGCGCTTCTCAGCGAACGTCACATCGATCCGCTGCAACTCGACGCGTTCAATGAGTCCCTTGCCCGCACTGCGGCTGCCGTTGTCGCGGCCCGCGTTCACGTCATCGAGGAACTCAAGGAATCCTTCGAGGGGATGCACGAGGCCATTGCGGGCTCGGGGCGGGTGGACATGCACGTCAGCATCAGTGGACTCGGTCGCGTGGAGTCCACTGACGTTGGGGATCTCGAGGTGCAGCTCCGCGCAGCATTGGCGTCGGTGCGGCAAGACGAACTTCATCGGAAAACCGCCTTGGTGGGCCCCCATCGCGACGATCTGGTTCTCACAATCGACGGTCAGCGGGCCCGGAATTTTGCCTCCCAAGGCCAAGCACGAAGCGTCATCTTGGGGTTGAAGCTTGCAGAACTGGATGCGGCTCACCGCCGCGGCGTCGTGCCGGTGTTTCTGTTGGATGACCTCACGAGCGAGCTGGATCAAGGGCGGCGGGAGCGGTTGGTGGCAATCTTGACCGGTCTGAAGGGACAAGTGTGGGTGACGACCACTGACCCGTCCTATCTGGGGGATTTGACCGCGATTGATCACATCAAACTTCGGGTATCGGATGGCGAGATCAATCCGGATTGAACCCCGGATTTAAATGAACCGGAACCAATGGACTCCTCCAGCGATTCTCGTTACGCAAGTTCGCCCATGGTGCAGTGATTTTACGCCGGATTTTTCGGCCGGATCCACCGCCCGAGGAACAGCCTGGAGAAACGCTGGATGGATACCGAAACGACCCCCCTTGGTGACGGCGACTACGACGCGTCCTCAATCACAGTTTTGGAAGGGTTGGAGGCCGTTCGTATGCGGCCCGCCATGTACATTGGTTCAACCGGGCCCAACGGGCTCCATCACTTGGTGTACGAGGTGGTGGACAACTCGATTGATGAGGCGCTGGCTGGAGAGTGCACGCACGTCACGGTGGTGCTTCACAACGACGGTTCGTGTTCGGTGGAAGACAACGGCCGGGGCATCCCGGTCGACATTCACCCGAAAGAAGGACGCCCGGCCTGCGAAGTTGCCCTCACCACCCTGCACGCTGGCGGGAAGTTCAACAAAGACACCTATCAGGTATCCGGGGGCCTCCACGGCGTTGGCGTGTCTTGCGTCAACGCGCTTTCGGAACGGCTCACCCTCGACATCTTTCGAGACGGCAAACACCACCACCAAAATTTCTCGCGCGGCGATGTGTTGACCGAGCTGGAGGTGAAGGGCGATTCAAACGGCAAACGCGGGACGAAGGTCAGTTTTTTGCCGGATGCCGAGATTTTCCAAGAGACGGTGAACTTCAGCTACGACGTGCTGCACAGCCGCCTGCAGGAGCTCGCGTTTCTGAATCCAGGCGTCACCATCGTTTTGGACGACCAGCGCGAAGACAAGAAAGACGAGATGCGGTACGACGGTGGAATTCGCGAGTACGTCACGCACCTGAACGAAGCCCGAACCGGCCTTCACGAGACGCCAATCTACATCTCGGGCACCCGGGAGGGCGTTGAGGTCGAAGTGGCCATGCAGTGGACCAGCGCGTACTCCGAAAACCTGTGCAGCTTCACCAACAACATCCGAACCATCGAGGGTGGAACGCACGTCTCCGGGTTCAAGACTGCATTGACGCGGACCGTCAACTCCTTTGCTGCGTCGAAGAAGCTGGTGAAGGTGGACAAAGGCGAGTCGATCTCGGGCGATGACATCCGCGAAGGCCTCACGGTTGTGCTTTCGGTCAAAGTGCCCGAGCCCCAGTTTGAAGGACAGACCAAGACCAAGTTGGGCAACTCCGAGGTTGCGGGATTGGTCGCATCGTTGGTGTCGGAGCAGCTTGGGTACTACCTCCAAGAAAACCCGGGCGTCTCCCGTGCCGTCGTCACCAAGGCCGTGGACGCCGCCCGCGCACGGGATGCTGCTCGCAAGGCCCGAGACTTGGCCCGTCGGAAGTCCGCACTGGAAGGCTCGGACCTCCCCGGCAAGCTTGCGGACTGCCAAGAGAAAGACCCAGAAAAGTGCGAGCTGTACTTGGTCGAGGGCGACTCAGCGGGTGGTTCGGCAAAGCAGGGTCGTGACCGCAAGTACCAAGCAATTCTGCCGCTTCGAGGCAAGATTCTCAACGTCGAGAAGGCCCGGATGGACCGCATGCTCGGCAACCAAGAAATCCTGACCATGATCTCGGCGCTGGGCTGTTCGGTTGGGATGGATTTTGATGTCGAAAAATTGCGGTACAACCGCGTGATCATCATGACGGACGCCGACGTCGACGGGTCGCACATTCGAACGCTCTTGCTGACCTTCTTCTTCCGCCAGATGCAGTCGTTGGTGGCCGATGGCCACCTCTACATCGCGCAGCCGCCGCTGTACAAAGTCAAGCGGGGTAAAAAAGAACGCTACTTGAAAGATGACTCCGCACTCCAAGCCTTCCTGTTGCAACAAGGAGTCAAGGCACTGACCTTGTTGAACGCCGATGGCGACTTGGTCACGGGAGAAGATGCTTCCGATATGCTGGAGAAAATTCAGCGTTACGTGGGTCGGATCGATCGAGCAGAGCGCCGCATCGTTCCGGATGTGCACGATGCCTGGTACGCCATCGGCGGTCACACCATCGACCGGGCCGACCGGGATGCAATGACGCGGGCATCCGAGGACATTCGGGACGCGCTGGCGCGCATCAGTCCGGACCTGCACATCACGGAAATCGAGGTCGTCAAGGACGCCGATTTGGGCACATACACCGTCTTGGTTTCCACGCTTCGCGACGGAGAAGAGCGGCAATCATCACTCGGTGGAACCCCCGAGAGTGAGACCGTGAAGGCGTTGGTGGACGAGTTGAGCGACCGCCTGTCGTTGCCCGTCAAGCTCTCGCAAGACGGACCCGACATCCATTCGTGGCGACTGCTCTTGCAGATCATCATGGAGAAGGCCCGCAAAGGCTACGAGATCCAACGCTACAAGGGACTGGGCGAGATGAACCCGGACCAACTGTGGGACACCACCATGAACCCCGAAACGCGCACCCTGTTGCGGGTGAGCGTCGAAGACATGAACCGAGCCGACCACATCTTCAGCGTGTTGATGGGCGATGAGGTCAACCCGCGGCGAAACTTCATCCAGGACAACGCGCTGAACGTTCGAAACTTGGACATCTGAGGATGGAAATGCGCGGATCTCGAATCACAGGGATGGGACATTGCGTGCCCGATCGAGTGGTCACGAACGATGATTTGGCGGCGTTCATCGACACGTCGAATGAATGGATCGTCCAGCGCACGGGAATTGAAGAGCGGCGCTGGGTGGAGGGCAATGTCGGTGCCGCGGATCTCGCCTACGAAGCCACGCTGGGGGCGCTCGATGAAGCCGGCATGAAGGCGGCAGACCTCGACATGATCATCTTCGCGACGTTGTCGCCGGACGTCACCTTCCCGGGCTCGAGCTGCATTCTTCAGAAGATGTTGGGGGTGCCTGGAATCGCCACCTTGGACATTCGGAACCAGTGCACCGGATTTGTCTACGGCTTGTCCATCGCAGATCAGTTCATCAAGACCGGAATGATGGACAACGTGTTGGTGGTGGGCGGAGAGGTTCACTCGTCCGGTCTGGACATGAGCACCCGGGGTCGGGACGTGACGGTGTTGTTCGGCGACGGAGCCGGTGTGGCGATCGTGTCGGCCACCGATGGCGAACACCGAATCTTGGACTCCAAGCTTCACGCCGACGGAACCCACTACGATGTGCTGATGTTGGAGGCGCCGGCGAGCCGCCTCAATCCGCGACTGACTCCGGAGATGCTGGAAGAAGGCCGTCACTATCCCCGCATGGATGGGCGTCAGGTCTTCCGGAACGCGGTGACGGCCATGCCCGCTGTGGTGCATGAAGTGTTGGAGCCAAATGGGTACTCCGTGGACGACATCTCCATGTTGATTCCCCACCAGGCGAACCTTCGAATCAACCAGATGGTGCAGCGAACCCTGGGCCTTCGCGATGACCAGGTTTTCAACAACATCATGCGGTACGGCAACACGACGGCAGCGTCCATCCCAATCGCCCTTCACGAGGCCATCGAGGCCGGTAAAATCAGCGAAGGAGACCTGGTTGTTCTCACGGCGTTTGGAGCGGGCTTGACTTGGGGAGCCAACCTGATTCGGTGGTGATGACGCGGTGAAACTGCAAGACTTCATTTCACGGCGTTTGGTCATGCTGACCGGCAAGGGCGGCACCGGGAAGACCCGCATCGCTGCAGCCATCGGCTTGGCGAGCGCGGAACAGGGTCGCCGCGTACTGGTGGTGGAAGCGGATGCGCAGCGGTCGGCCCTCGCTGAAGCCTATGGCACCGACCTTGCCTATGAGCCGACCGCCGTCGCGCCCAACGTCTGGGCCGCCAACATCACCTTTCAGCCCGCGCTCAATGACTGGTTGAATCACACCATTCGGGCATCGCGGGTCGTGGGACTGATCTTGAACAATCCCATGGTTCAAGTCTTCCTGGATGCAACGCCGGGTGCCCGAGAGATCGTGGTCTTGAGCCGCGTGGTGTCGTACCTCGACGACTTCGACCAGGTGGTGGTGGATCTGCCCGCCAGCGGTCATGCGGTGGCGCTGCTGAAGATCCCCGACACCGCGAATCGACTCATGCGCACGGGCCCCATTCACGAGCGTTCGGGGGAGATCATGGCCGTCTTGCGGGGGCCCGATACCGCACTTGGAATCGTGGCATTGCCGGAAGAGATGGTCGTCAATGAGACCGTTGAGTTGTACGAAAAACTCGAGCAGATTTTGCCCGATCTCAGTGTTCCCCTCGTCTTTTTGAACCGGTGTGCAGCGCCAACCATGACCGATGACGAGCACAAGCTCTTGGCGCGTCTGTCGAAGTCAACGGATCTGAGCAAGCAAGCCGAAGAGTTGTTGATCGCGGGTCGGTGGGACGCCGAGTTGGAGCGCGCCACAGCGGACTCGCTGGGTCGCCTGCACTCGGAGATCGGCGTGACCGTGGTTCCGTTTCCCCGGCTCGGCGTCTTGGGCGGGTTTGAAGGCGGCCCGGTTCGAGTGACGCAGCAGATGGCCGGCGCCTTGCGTCGTCGGATGCTGACCGAAGCTCGAAAGGGGGCGACTCCATGAGCCTCAATGCGTTGTTTGCCACCCACAAGCTCATCATCTGCGTTGGTTCGGGCGGTGTGGGGAAGACCACGACGGCAGCGGCGATCGGACTGCAGGCGGCCAAGGAAGGCCGGCGCGTCTTGGTGCTCACCATTGATCCAGCTCGGCGGCTGGCAAATTCGCTCGGATTGCAGCAGTTTGGCAACGAAGAGACGCGGATCGAGCTGGACGAAGGAATCTCGGGCGAGCTTTGGGCCATGATGCTCGACACGCAGAGCGCCTTTGACGCGCTCATTCGGCGGGTCAGTCCCGACCAAGCGACCCAGGACCGAATCTTGACCAACCGGGTGTACCGGCACATCTCGGATTCCTTTGGCGGTTCTCAGGAGTACATGGCGACCGAACAACTCTACGATGTGGTGGCATCGGACAAGTACGACTTGGTGGTGCTGGACACGCCTCCCGTCAAAAACGCGCTCGACTTCTTGGAGTCTCCCGGCCGACTCGTCCAGTTCCTCGACAAACGAATCCTGTCCTGGTTTTTGGCCCCATACGAAGAGGACCGCGTGTTTGGCCGTTTGTTCCGCGGAACAAGCGCGGTGGTGTTCAAGTTGCTCGGGTACATCTTCGGACGGGAATTTTTGGACGAACTGTCCGAATTTTTGTTCATCTTTCGAGACCTCTATGACGGCTTTCGCGAACGCCACGAAGCGGTGGTGACCTTGTTTGGTCTCGACACAACGACCTTTGCGATTGTGTGCGCGCCGAACGAACCCTCTGTGGCGGTCGCCGGCTATTTTTTGGCCGAGCTGAAGGGCCGTGGAATGCCGTGTGCGGGCGTGTTGATGAACCAGATGCATCCAACCCTCGGCCAAGCGATTGAGCCATCATTGGTGCTCGGCGAGCTGTGCAAAGAAGCCTCGGTGGACCTCGATGAGCACACGGTGAACCAGTTCTTGGCGCGCCTCAAGATCAATCACCGGCGACTGCTGGGCTTGTCGATGGCGGAGCAGGCTTTGGCGGATCGCCTTCGCCCCATGCTGGCGCCCCAGCAGTCGCTGTGGCAGGTCCCCCGATTGGAAGGCGAAGTGCACGACATTGACGCGCTGGGGCACGTCTTTGACCGCGTTCGCGATGCGGCCGATCCAAAAACTCTTGAGTGAGTTGGTTGCCGCCGTATTAAAGGACCCCCACCGGAGGCTACGGGAATGATTCAGGCAACGCTCATTTGGCTGCTTCTCGTTGTTGGAGGGGGAACCGCCGACGCTCGCGTGGGATTGCCCGAAGTCGCCAAAAACCGCGCGCACCTCGGCGGTGCATGGAGTCCGGGAACGACCCATGTCGCGGCGGGATTTGACTCGCGAATGACGGTCAACATGTCGATGGACGTGGGCGGTTTTGTCTCGCCCGGAGACCCCCAGCGGCCAAACTTCAGTTTGGGGTCCGCTGACGATGACAGTCCCTGGGTGCTTCGCCACGGTCTGTACGTCACCCCCGGGATTCGGATTCCGCATCGAAACCGGCCGGCGCTCAAGTGGGACGTGATCGTGAAGGGCGGCTTTGGACCGGTCTGGATGGCCAATGCCGACAGCCGATTCGACCTGCAGATCAACCCCGCTCTGGTTGGTGGATTCGACTTCATGCTCCGAATCAAAGAGTGGGGCGTGAGGGTGACCAATCGATGGTGGTACACCAAGCCGTTTTCCCGCGAAGAGCAGTCGGAAATTCCGACCGTTCGTCCGCAGCTGGGCGCATCGGTTCAGTACGAATTTTAAGCGCGTCGATCGCGCATTCGGATCGCTCGCCTCGCGCGCGTGCGCGCGCGGGGTGAACCCGTTACGGTTCCGGGTCGGTCCGGTGACGAGAGACGGTCATGGGCAACCGGCACACCCCCCAATCCGGAGTACCCGTGGACACCATCGCGAACGCGCTGATCCCCATCGACATTGAAACCGAGATGCGGAACTCGTACCTCGATTACTCGATGTCGGTCATCATCGGTCGAGCCCTTCCCGATGTGCGAGACGGACTCAAGCCGGTGCACCGACGGATTCTGTACGCCATGTTCCGCGAGGGGAACTTGTCGACCCGCCGCTACAGCAAGTGCGCCGGTGTGGTTGGGGAAGTGCTGAAGAAGTACCACCCGCACGGCGACTCCGCGGTGTACGACGCCCTCGTTCGCATGGCGCAACCCTGGAACATGCGCCTTCCGCTGGTGGATGGCCAGGGCAACTTCGGATCCATCGATGGCGACCCGGCGGCGGCCTACCGCTACACCGAGTGCCGCATGACGAAAGTCGCCGAAGAACTGCTGGCCGACATCGACAAGGACACCGTTCGGTTCGCGCCAAACTTCGATGGTTCCAACGAGGAGCCCGAAGTCTTGCCGGCCGCCTACCCCAACCTGCTCGTCAACGGCTCCGACGGGATTGCAGTGGGGATGGCGACCAAAATTCCCCCCCACAACCTCGCCGAGGTGATCAACGGGGTGTTGGCCCTGATCGCGAATCCGGACATCACCGTGGAGGAGTTGATCGAGATCATTCCCGGACCGGACTTTCCCACGGCGGGCACGATCTACGGTCGTTCTGGCGTCTTTGAGGCGTACCGCACGGGACGCGGTCGGGTGGTCATGCGGGGGCGTGCGACCTTCGAAGAGACGGCAACGGGAGGCAACGCCATCATCATCGACGAGCTGCCCTATCAGGTCAACAAGGCCCGACTGGTCGAACAAATCGCGGATCTGGTTCGCAACAAGAAGATCGACGGTATTCGGGAGCTTCGGGACGAATCCGACCGTCAAGGAATGCGGATTGTCATCGAGTTGAAGCGCGATGCGGTCCGAGAGATCGTCCTCAACCACTTGTTCAAGCACACCGCGCTTCAGAGCACATTTGGCGTGAACTTGCTCGCCATCGTGCACGGTCAGCCCATGTTGCTGACGCTGCGCGAGATGCTCTCTCACTACCTCTCGCATCGCCGGGACGTCACCATTCGACGGTGCCGATACGACCTTCGGAAGGCCGAAGAGCGCAAGCACATCCTCGAAGGCTATCTCATCGCCCTCGACAATCTCGACGCCGTCATCGCGCTGATTCGCGCCTCGGCCACCCCAGAGATTGCCCGTCACGGACTGATGGACACGTTCTCGCTGTCCGAAGTTCAAGCGCAAGCGATCCTGGACATGCGCCTGCAGCGCCTGACGGGAATGGAGCGCGAAAAGATTGAGTCCGAGTACAAGGAGCTGGAAGAAAAAATCGCCTACTTGCGCGCAATTTTGGATTCTGAAGGACGGTTGCTCGAGGTGATTGGCGAGGAGTTGACCGCCATCCGAGACAAGTACTCCAACGACCGGCGCACGCGGTTCGAAGAAGCCACCGGCGACCTGACGATCCTCGACTTGATCGCGGATGAAGAGCAGGTCATTACGCTGAGCCTCACCGGGTACATCAAGCGTACGTCGCATTCTGAGTACAGCATGCAGCGGCGCGGCGGGTTCGGAAAGAAGGGCATGAAGACCCGGGAACTCGACCAAGTGAGTGAACTGTTCACGGCGTCGACCCACTCTCACCTGCTCATCTTCACGACGCAGGGTCAAGTGTTCAAGGTGCCCGTGTACACGATTCCCGAGACGTCGCGAACGGCGCGCGGAACGCCCATCGTCAATCTGGTGAACCTGGACGGCGACGACGAGATTGCCAGCGTGATTTCGGTGCGCGATTTTGACGAAGAAGTGGACTTGTTTTTCTGCTCCAAGAAAGGCCTGGTCAAGCGGACGCGCTTGGGCGATTACCGCAACATTCGGTCATCGGGTTTGCGGGCCTACGACTGCGCGGATGGCGACGAGTTGCTGACAGTGCGGAAGACGCGCACGGAGCAGCACGTTCTCATCACCACCCGCGCCGGCAAGTGCATCCGATTCCAAGGCATCAACGATGACGGCGAGCTGGAAGTCCGCCACATGGGTCGCGTGGCGCGGGGTGTGCGCGGGATCAAGCTGAAAGGCACCGATGAGATTGCGGGCCTGGAAATGCTGGAGTCCGATGCGAGCATGCTGCTGCTGACGGTCACCGAAAACGGCTATGGCAAGCGCACCGCAATCGACAAGTACCGGGTTCAGGGTCGCGGCGGTCAGGGCGTCATCAACATGGTGGTGGACGATCGAAACGGCTTGGTGGTCGGCTCCGTGCAGGTGCACGACACCGACCTGATCATGATGATGACCAACACCGGTCGGGTCATCAAGATCCCCGTGGTCAACATCCGTGAGACGCAGAGTCGGGCAGCCAAGGGTGTGCGCTTGATGCGGGTGGAAGACAACGAGCGGATCGTCTCGGTGACCCGAGTGGTCGAGCCCGAAGAGGACGACGAGCTGTTGATGGAAGAGCTGTCGACGGGCGACGAAGCGGTCGCGGGCCTCGAGGAGTGAATCCGGCGTACGGGACGCCACTGGATCCCGAACCCAGTGGTGTTCGCTGTACACTGAGCTTGGGTGACATTTCGGACACGGCCCTTGCGGTCGGCAGCCTTTCCCGGATAGCGGCGGTTTCTGATGTGGAATGATTGGCCAAAAGCAGAGCGAATGTACCTGCTCAAGGGAGTGGCGGCTGCGGCGTTTGTCGTCGTGGCCGGCATCGGATTCTGGATGTCGCCATTGTCGCCTGCGTCCATCGACCGAACCGCCGCCCAGGCTGCCCGTGGCGATGTGGCGGGGGCCGTTGCCTCCTACACCGACCAATCCAACTCATGGGCGAGCCGAACGCGTCGTGGCGAAGCGCTGTGGCGCGCGGCGGTGTTGACGCACGTGTCCTTGGACAAACCCGAGGACTCGGAGCGGATGCTCGAGCAGCTGATCGAGCGGTTTCCGGATCACCCCCGCGTCGTCGATGCTCACGCTCGCATTGCCCTGATCCATCGCCATCACAACGGCGACCCGGTTCGAGCCGGGGTTCGCTGGATCGCCGCGGCCTCCATCGCACCGGCTCACGTCGACGCCGGTCAGTGGATGTTGAACGCGGGAATTGCCCTCGCCGACGCCGGCGACTCGGACAATGCCCTCCGGGCACTGAACGTGGCGAAAAGCCGCCCCGAACAGGCCGTCGCCGCCAACCTGGCGCTGGGGCGGCTGCACTTGCAGCGCGACCCTGCACAGTCGTACTCGGACTACGATGCGGCCTTCCGCGCCGGCGCGTCGGGCGAGTCGCGACGGTTGGCCCACCTGGGCATGGCCACGGCGCTGGAGTACCTGGACCGTCGCGATGCGGCGTTGGCCGAACTGGATGAGGTGGCGGAAGACGGCGAAGCGGATGCGGCGCTCGAGCGCCGCCGCAACCGGCTGCGCGCCCGTCGTGCCCAGTGATCGCAGCACTGGTTGGTGCGGGCCTGCTGTCTTGCGTTGCAGACCCGCCGACCGAGGCCGTGAACGTCGATACTGGCGTCACTCCCGACACCATCACCGAAACCGGCGAGCCGCCGGACCCTGTCGATGAAATCGACGCGAGCGCATTGCCGCAGGGCGCTGCCCCCTGCCGAGCGCCGGTGTTGGGCACGGTCGCGGATGTGACCGATGGCGACACCATCAAGGTGGAGACGGGCCGGGGTGTTGAGCGGGTTCGCCTCATTGGAATCGACACGCCCGAAGTGGATCACTCCGGTCCCAATGACGAGTGTTTTGGCGAAGAATCGAAGGCATACATGACCGCGATGCTCGACGGCAAGCGGATCTGGTTGACCTTTGACGCGGAGTGCGAAGATCGGTTTGGTCGAACCCTCGCCTACGTGCATCGGGGTACCGATGAGAACCCGTTTGTTCAGCGGCTGATGCTCCAGGGTGGATGGGCTGAATCGTACGCCGTTCAACCCAACGTGAGCTTTCGGGAAACCTTCGAGGCCGACCAGTCCCAAGCCCGCTCGAGGGGAGATGGAATTTGGGGTTCTTGCAGGTGATGCGTTAGCTCGCCGAGCATGAAACCAATCGATACATCACGCTCTTCTGCTTTGATTCGAGACGCCCAGCGACGGATCCCGGGCGGGGTCAATTCTCCGGTACGGGCGTTTGCCGCGGTGGAGGGCGATCCGATCTTCATTGCCCGAGGTGAAGGGTGCTGGCTCCACGATGAGGATGGGAATCGGTTCCTCGACCTCATCGGATCGTGGGGACCGCTGATCATGGGCCATGCGCACCCTGTCGTGGTCGCCGCGGCGACGGCGGCCATCCACAACGGCTCGAGCTTTGGGGCTCCCACTGCAGCAGAAGTGGCGTTTGCCGATGAGCTGTGCGAGTCGCACCCCGTCTTGGACCAGGTGCGGCTCTGCTCGTCGGGCACCGAAGCCACCATGCACGCGATTCGGTTGGCCCGGGGCTACACCGGCCGCGACATCATCATCAAGATGGACGGGTGCTATCACGGCGCGCACGACTCCATGTTGGTGAAGGCCGGCTCCGGTGTCGCGACATTCGCGACGCCCGGTTCGCCGGGAATTCCCGAGTCGGTGGCGGCGGCCACTCGCACCGCGCCGTTCAACGACTTGGCAGCGGTTGAAGCGACCCTCGCGGAGGGCAATGTCGCTGCAGTCATCTTGGAAGCGGTCACCGGAAACATGGGGTGCATCGCCCCAAGGGATGGGTACCTCGAGGGGTTGCGGGCCCTCACGCGCCAGCACGGTGCACTCTTGATCGTCGACGAGGTGATGACCGGGTTTCGCCTCGCCCGCGGCGGGGCATGCGAACGGTTTGGCATCGATGCAGACTTGGTCGCGCTCGGCAAGATCGTGGGCGGCGGATTTCCACTGGCAGCGTTCGGCGGTCGCGCGGAGATCATGGCGTGCTTGAGCCCGGTTGGTCCGGTCTACCAGGCCGGAACACTGTCGGGGAACCCCGTGGCGGTCGCCGCGGGTCGCGCCACCCTGGGACTGTTGACGCCGGATGTGTACGCAGGGCTCGAAGCGGTGGGTGCAGAGGTCGAAGAGCGGCTGGTGGATGCGGTTGCCGAGCGGGGATGCAGCATGGCTCGCGTGGGTTCGATGTTCACCATCTTTTTCCGCGGCGATCGGCCCGTGAATTTCTCCGAGGTGGCGGAGTGCGACATGGCGGCCTTTGGACGCTTCCACAGGGCGGCGCTCAACCGGGGGGTCTACTTGCCTCCAAGCCAATATGAAGCTGCATTTTTGCCAAGTGGGCTCACCGCGAAAGAGCGGGATCATTTGGTCGATGGCCTGCACCACGCATTGCGGGAAAGCTGAGACCACTCACCCTGCGCAGATATAGGCTTTGACGTTGGTGGAGTGGGGTGATACTCGGGCCGTCCTTCGGGGCACGTTGAGAGGGTGAAGGATGCTAAGTCCCAGCGCACTCAAGGCGATGACCCGGGCCTCGGCCATGGTTCTCGAGATGGGAGTCTTGGTCGTCGGGGGCGCGGCACTCGGCCACTGGCTGGATGAGCGTCTCGGAACTTCTCCCCTGTTTATTCTCTGCCTCAGCATGGCCATGTTGCCAGCCGGCATCTACCGCCTCCACCGGAACCTCGGACATGACGACACCACCGATGATCCGTAGAATCATCCCCATCGCGATTGGGTTGCTGGGCGCGGGTGCGATTGCTGCCTTCGCATGGTTTGGTGCGGAAGAGGCCCTTGGTGTGGTCGCCGGGGGTGCGGTGATGCTGTTGAGCTTCGTTGGCGGCGGGTGGTCGCTGCGGAGAGCGAGTCAGGCGGCGGCGGGCGGTTCGGCCCGGCTTGCGGCAGGACTCGTGGTGCTGAAACTCCCGATTTTGGGGTTGGCACTGTGGATGTTGTTCCAGCGGTTTGACCCCATTGCAGTGGTCGCCGGTGGAAGCGTGGTGATGGTGAGCATCTTTGTGTCGGCGGTCGTTCAGGCGGCGGTGCCGGTTGGAGAGGAGGCATAATGGCTGCAGGAACGCCATGCATGACGTACGGGCTGGCCGGTCCGCCCGAGAGCGTCAACTGCGACGCACACTTCACGTGGTTGAAGAAGATCCCCGCTGGAAGCGAGACGCTCATCGAACGGATGCAGAATGGCATCCCCGGGCTTGAGGGCCTCACCAGCGTGTTTGGCGACCAGTACGCAAGCGGAAACCTGTTTGCGAACTCGGATGACGCGCAGACCTTCCTGCTCAGCTGGGTGGTGTGCGGCATCCTCCTGCTGGGCTCGTTCGTGGCGCGCCAAGGCCTCAACAAGGCCATCGGACAGGGCGGTACCCTGCAGTACGTTCCCGATTCGTCCCTCACGATCCGCAACCTGTTTGAGCTGCTGACGGGCGCGCTGTACGGCCTGTGCTCCGACCTGCTGGGACCAAAAAACGCGGCGAAGTTCTTCTGGTTGAGCGCGGGGCTGTTCATCTACATCCTGTCGTCCAATCTCATGGGCGTCGTCCCCGGCATGTTGCCGCCCTCGGGGTCCATGCATCACAACTTCGCGATGGCGCTGGTGGTGCTGGTGTTGTTCAATGGAGCGGGTCTGAAGGTTCAAGGAATCGGCGGGTACGTCAAGCACATGTGGGGCCCGGTCTGGTGGCTCGGCGTCTTGCTGTTTTCCATTGAGTTGCTCAGCTTTCTCTTGGTTCGCCCCTACAGCCTCAGCCTTCGGCTGACCGGCAACATGTTCGGCGACCACCAAGTTCTCAGCATCATGTCTGGATTGATCCCCGTGGTCTATCCCGTGATCTTCCTCGGTCTTGGAATGTTCGTTTCGTTCATCCAGGCTTTTGTGTTCACCCTTTTGTCCACGATTTACATCGCGCTGGCCGTCGAAACACACGACGACCACTAGTCTCTCTTAGGAGTCAATCATGAAGAAGTTCAGCACCACCCTTTCGGCCATGGTCGCCATGTTCCTGTTCTCCGGCGCTGCATTCGCAGCCGACGGAAACGTTGCTGCCGCCGGCGACCAAGGATTCGTCGCGCTCGCAGCCGGTCTGGCCGTTGGCCTCGCCGCCATGGGCTGTGGCCTCGCGCAAGGCCGTCTGGCCGGCGAAGCCCTCTCCGGCATGGCCCGCAACCCATCGGCTTCCGGCGACATTCGGACCTCGATGATGATCGCGCTCGCGTTCCCAGAATCGTTGGTTCTGTTCTGCTTCGCGGTTGCCTTCTTGATCCAAGGCAAGATCTAAGCCCGTCGGGCTTGGCCCGTCCACACGGCACCGGCGTGTTCCAGGGATGACCTGGGGCACCGCCGGTGTTTGTGTGTGCAAGCAACGGTCCGGGCGGGTACGCTAAGGCGCTGGAGGGCACGATGGTTCGTACACACATGGTGGCGCTGGCCGCAGCGGCCGCGCTGATGATGCCGCTGGCCAACGACGCAGAAGCGAAGAAACGAAAGAAAAGGAAAAAGGGCGAGGTCCCCACGGGGTGGGTGGATTCGGATGACGGCGCGCCGGCGTGCTACTTCCAGCCGAAGTGGGACGCGCTCAACGAGATCGATCGTCGCATGAAACGGTCCGAGGCCATGGACGAGGTGTTGAACCAATGGCGCGGCCAGCGGGACGATGGGGTGAGTTTTGGCGAAGACTTGATCGATGACGTCGAGACGACCTTGCTCGGTCGTCCCGAAAAGATCGAGGCCTTTGTGGCCGCCAACACCGAACAGTGCCTCGCGAACAACATGGGCGCGTGGCAAACGTGGGCGAAGGGGCTCAAGGCGAGTTTGACCGCCGGCGAGTGCAACCACCCTCTGGATTACACGATGTTCGATTACCTCGACATCGGTGCGGGCTGGCAGCGCCCTCTGAAGATTTGCAAGGGGGACCGCATTGAGATCTCCGGCTCGTCCAAGGACCAGTACCGGTTGTCGGACGACTCCCCCTGGATCACCGTCCTTGGGGACCCCGACCAACCCACGTCGGGCTCCGAATGGCCCTGCAACCTCGAGGGGTGTTTTGCCGGAATGCTGATCATGCGGTTCGTTGGCAAGGGCTCGGGGATGGAGAGCGTGGTCCCGGTGGGCGTCAGAGCCGCCTTTACAGCGCCCGAAGACGGTGTGATTTCGTACCGAATCAACGAGACCAGCTTCTACGACAACACGTGGCACAAGTCTGGCTCGGTCATCGACAGCGTGTCCATCGAGGTGAGCCCCGCACAATGAGCGGCATTGTTCGAAAGGTTGCGTTCTCGCTCGTCCCCGTGGCCGTTGTTGGCGGCGCGGGGGAGCTTGGGCTGCGGTCCGCTGGCTGGCCGGAAATCACCGATGCGTTCGAGCACAACAGCCCGTTCTGGGTGACCGATCCGAACCTGGCCGACAAGGCTTTTCCCCACAAGGAAGAGAAGCGCGTGTTCAAGGTCAGCAGCAACGGCGATGGCCTTCGGGCAGCGGGCCAGGCCCGCGAAAAAGTGGACGGAGTCACCCGGGTGATGACCCTTGGCTGCTCCACGACCTTCGGATGGGGCGTGGCCGATAACGAAACCTACCCGGCGCAGTTGGCGGAACGGTTTGCATCCGGTGGCTACGACACTGTGGAGGTCCTCAACGGCGGACAACCCGGCTACACCAGCTTTCAGGGTCGATGGCTGTGGGACGAGACGCTTCGCCACTACCAGCCCGATGTCGTGCTGTTGGGCTACGTCGTTCAAGACGCGCGAAAGGCGGCGTACTCCGACAAGAGCCAAGCGGTTTTGCAGGGTGACTCCCGGTTTTTGAAAGACAACGTTCTGTACAAGAGCCGCGTTTACCTGGCATTGCGTTCGGTGCTCGGCGATTTTCAGGTCAAGGCAAAAGAACGGCCGCAGAACGGGGAAGGCGGCGTGTACCGCGTGCCGCCATCGGACTACGTGGACAACCTGCGTACCCTCGTGGAATCCGCCGACTCCATTGGCGCCACCCCCGTGCTGTTTGGCTTCCCGCTCGAGCGCGGAGGGTACACCGATGGGCACCGAAAGATTTTGAAGGCGGCCGCGGCGGAGCTCGGCATTCCGTTTCTCGACCTGCAGCCGCGGATGGAACAGGCCAGTCGGCAAGCCCAGCTGTACTTCGAAAACGACCGCGGCCATGCCAACGCGGCCGGGAATTCCACGATCGCGGACTGGGTCTTCGAGTTTTTGGTCGCGGAACAGTTAGTGGATCCCCAAGGATGAAACGCGATTGCACATTGGTCCTGCTGACCTTGAACGAGATCGACGGACTCACGATGCTGTGGGACGAGATTCCCGTGCATCGGTTCAACACGGTTTTGGCCGTGGATGGCGGGTCCACAGACGGGACCCGCGAGTTCCTTGAGTCGAAGGGCGTTCCGATCCTCGACCAGTCCATCCCCGGGCGGGGGGTGGCGTTTCGAGTCGCGGCCGAGGCCAGTCGGGATGCACGCATTGTCTACTACAGCCCCGATGGGAACGAGGATCCGCTCGACATCGAGCGGCTGGATGACCTGCTGATCGAAGGCAATGACCTCGCGATCGCCAGTCGCTTCGCGGTTGGGTCGATCAACGAGGAAACGGACTGGATGCGACCCCGGGCACGGGTCAACCAGACCCTCACCTGGATGGCAAACAAGCTGTTCAATCAAGGGCCGTTCGTCACCGACACAATCAACGGATTTCGGGCCATGCACCGCCGGGCGTTCTTGGACATGGACACGTCGGTCAAGCGCTTTCCCATCGAGTACCAGATCTCGATTCGCGCCATGCGCCGCCGATGGAAGATCGCCGAGCTTCCCACTGTGGAAGGCCAGCGCGCCGGCGGTGAATCGAAGGCGATTTCGTGGCCGGTTGGAAAGGACCACCTCAAGGTCCTCATCACCGAGCTGCCGGGGTCTCGACTCTTTCAATGAGCCGGTCCGACGACGTTCGCGCCTTGGTGGAACGCCATTTCCACATGGACTCCGATGTCGATGGCCTCCCGCTGGCCGTGAGCCCAATTGGGGCAGAGGAAGTGGAGGCAGCCATCGAGACCCTTCTCAGCGGCTGGGTGACCATGGGCAAGAAAGTGGCCGCGTTTGAAGAGGCTTGGGCGGACTCCGTGGGCACCAAACACGCGGTCTGCGTGAACTCCGGGTCGAGCGCGCTGCTGGTGATGTTGACCGCACTCATCGAGACCGGAGTGCTTCGTCGGGGCCAAGAGATGATTGTGCCGGCCGTGGGTTGGTCGACGTCCTTGTTCACGGTTGCGCAAGCCGGTCTGCATCCGGTGTTGGTGGACGTGGGGGCGGATTCGCTGTGCCTGGAGGGAGAGTGGGATCGCCCGGTGATGGCCGTTCACCTGTTGGGTTGCCCGAGCCGAGCAACGGGCCCGGTCATCGTCGAGGACGCCTGTGGCGCCCACGGAGCTCGGCTCGGCGAACGGAAAGCGGGAGCCATTGGGGCCGCCTCGGCCTTCAGTTTTTTCTTTTCGCACCACCTCAGCACCATCGAAGGCGGCATGGTGAACACCGACTCGGAAGCCATCGCCAACGCTGCGCGGAGCGTTCGCGCCCATGGATGGACGCGAGAGCGCTCCGACCGCGATCGCATCAACGCCGCAAATGCGGAGATCGATCCACGATTTTTGTTCGTGAGCGCTGGGTTCAACCTCCGTCCGACGGAAATCACCGGGGCCATGGGTGTCTGTCAGGTGCCGAGGCTCGATGGGTTTGTCGCCAGGCGGCGAGCCAATCACCGGGCCTGGTGCGCGGCGATCGCCGACCTGAACTTGCCGCTTCGTGTATTCCCAGAGCTGCCCGGGACGGAGCACGCGGCTTTCGCCTTTCCGATGCTGTTGGACGCCGATGCGCCGGTGGATCGGGCCACGCTTTGCGCCGCATTGGAGTCTCGGGGAATCTCCACGCGCCCCATCTCGGGGTCCAATCTGGCGCGGCAGCCCGCATTCGAGCGCGTCCCGAATGCGCGAATCGAGGGAGACACCCCGGTCGCCGACGCCGTGCACACGCGGGGGTTCTTTGTCGGCCAATCCCACGCGTTTGACGAGACGCATTTGGGCCGATTGGTCGACGGATTGAAAGCATCCTTTTGATCGAGGCTGTACCGGGGGTCAAAACGCGGCTACACTCGTCGGCATGAAGGTATTGGTCACCGGCGGTGCAGGGTATGTGGGGAGCGTCCTCGTGCGTCAGTTGCTCGATCGGGGCCATCGGGTCCACGTTGTCGACAACCTGATGTTTGGCGGCGAGACGATGCTGCCGTTGTTCATCAACCCCAACTTCAGCTTCGCGAAGGTGGACATCTGCGACCGGGACGCGTTGGCTGCGGAGATGGACGGCGTGGAGGCGGTGGTGCATTTGGCGGCCCTCGTCGGGTACCCGCTGTGCAAGAAGATGCCGAATCGCGCCACGGAGGTCAACGTTGGCGGGACCCAGAATGTGCTCGATACGATGCCCGAGGACGCAAAGCTGATCTACGCATCGACGGGGAGCAACTACGGTGAGGTCACCGGCGTGTGCACCGAAGACACGCCGCTGAACCCGCTCAGCCTCTACGGTCGGGTCAAGACCGAGGCCGAGGCGATGTGCCTGGGTCGGTCCAACGCCATCGCGCTTCGGTTTGCGACCGCCTTTGGGCTTTCCCCTCGTCCGCGCCTCGACCTGATGATCAACGACTTTTGTTGGCAGGCGATTCATCAGCGGTATCTGGTGGTGTACGAAAAGCATTTTCGCCGCACGTTCATCCATGTGGTGGACATCGCCCGGGCGATTTGCCACATGCTCGAGTGCTTCGACGATCTGGAACACACCGTGTTCAACGTCGGCCACCAGTCGCTCAACTTCACCAAAGAAGACATCGTGAAGCTGATCGAAAATCGGGTGGATTTCCTGGTTTATTTCGCGGAGTTTGGCAAAGACGAGGATCGCCGCGACTACGAAGTCGATTATTCCCGGATTCGCGACGTCGGGTACGAAGTGTCCATCGACATCGAATCGGGCTTGAGTGAACTGATCACGGGACTGAAGTTGCTGGAGATTCGCAACCCGTACGGCAACGTCTGAGTCGATGTGGTCGGGGACGCGAGTGTTGGTCACGGGCGGTCGAGGCTTCCTCGGTTCCCACGTTGTGGCCAAACTGCATCAGCGCGGTGCGGACGCGGTCGGCGTGGGATCCGCTGAGGCGGACCTGACCGACCGGGAGCAGACCCAACGGTTGTTCGACGAGGTGCGGCCCGAAGTGGTGATTCATTGCGCGGTCCAGGGTGGCGGAATTGGATGGATGCGCGACCACCCGGTGGAGTCGGGTCGGGACAATGCCCGCATCAACATCAACGCCTTGGATGCCGCACACCGGAGCGGTGCGTCGCTGTTCATTGGTGCGTCATCGACGTGCTGTTACCCGCGCACACCGCCGGTTCCTTTTCGCGAAGACGACATCTGGAACGGCTATCCCGAGCCCACCAATGGGCCCTACGCTCAATCCAAACGCCTGATGATGGATCTGGGGCGGGCGTACGCGGATCAGCACGGCTTTGCCAGTGCATTCGCGGTTCTGGGAAATCTGTACGGTCCGGGCGATGACCTCGACATCGATCGCGCCCATGTGGTTGCCGCGCTCATCATGCGGTGCTTGAATCGGCCCGATGAGTTGGTCGTTTGGGGTACGGGACGAGCCACGAGGGAACACTTGTACGTGGAAGACGCCGCCGAGGGCATGCTGGCCATGGCGCGGTGGGCGCGCCCCGAACCGTTGAACATTGGCACTGGGCGCGAGGTCAGCGTTGCCGATTTGGCCCGTGAGGTGGCGCGCGCGACCGGGTTCAGCGGTCCGATCCGCTTCGACGACAGCAAGCCGGATGGACAGCCCCGAAAGGTGATGGACTGTTCGAAAGCCGCTGCGGCCTTGGAGTGGACCGCCAACACTTCGCTCACCGATGGTCTCGCCCGGACCGTGGCGTGGTACCGCGAGCAGCGCGGCGAATGATGTGGTGGTTGGCGCTGATGGCGGTGGCGTGCCTCGAGCGCGTGACCGGGGAAGTGGTTCCCCTCGATCCGCGGTTCACCGCGCAGGCGACCAAGACGACGGGCACGGGAACCGACACCGGTGGCCCGGCCCATGCCGAGCACGAGCACGTGACCATGGTGCACGTCGAGGTGCCGCCGCCCCAACCGTTTGAGTCCGTAGAGGGCGATCGCGTCACCGTCTCTGGGCAGCTTGTGACCGACGGGGCCGGGACGGTGAACCTGGACGTATCGCGGGTGGACAAGACGGCTCCGGGTGGGATCAAGCGGGAAGGAAAACTGTTGTTCCCCGAACCGGGTCCGTTTGAGCTTCAGGTTCCGGCATCGATCGGCTCCATCATGTTGGTCGCCTTTCAGGATCCCGACGATGACGGGCCGAGCGAGACCGACCATTTTGGGGAGGTCACCATCGATGTGGGCACCGAGCCCATCGCGGATGTGCTCATCACGTTGGTGAAGGGCGCGCGGGGTGCCGGGGGAGCGGGGCCCGTCCACTCCGAAGCGCCCCCCGGTCACGGGTCGGACCAGGCACCACCGCCCGACGGTCAACCCCAAGACACCGATCCGTTTGCCGCGGTGGAGGGCGAGCGCGTCACGGTCAGTGGCACCATCGTCAGCCTGAGCGGTCGGGTCATCGACCTCGATGTGTTTCAGCCCAACGAATCGGCGCCTGGCGGGCGCATCTTGTTGGGCAAGTTGAAGCGAACGCCGGGGGAATTTTCACTGCAAGTGCCGATTTCCCTGCAGGCCCTTGAGCTGGACGCCTTCGTGGATCAAACGGGGGACGGTCCTTCGGCCGACGATCCTCGGGGCCAACTCCGCGCCATTGATCTCACCCAGGGTCCGGTGGAAAACCTGATGCTGTCGCTGAAGAAACTCACCGAGACCGAACCCGAACCGGAGCCGGAGGGTGGCGGGACGGACCTCGAAGAGGAGTTCAAACGGACCGCTTCTGGATCCAGCGAACGCCCCCGTTCCGAAGATGGCCTGTAGACCGACGAGTCCAATCAAAAGTAGGGTAAAGGTACCGGCCCATGGGCCAACAGCGGCGGGTTCGTTAGACCCACCCCGGAGGACGAACATGAAAACCGCGTTGATTGCTTTGCTGAGCACCGTTTGTGGGATCGCCAATGCCCAGACGGTCACGAACGAATCGTATGACTTTGAGCTGTTTCGCCCCGCTGCCGATCACTACGGATACTTTGCCGTTCCATCGGCCGCGACCTTGGGCCATCTTCAGCTTGGCGGCGGCTTCTTCGTCAACTACCAAAACGATCCCATCATCTTGGTCACCGAAGACATTCGAGTGGCGCCGCGGAATGCGGAAGTCACCGGAGACAACGGCGAAGGGATTGTCGATGACCGGTTGACTGGAAACGTTCAGCTGGGCTTCGGTCTTTCGCGGTACTTTTCGCTCTCCGTGGATGCTCCGATTGTGCTGTGGCAAGACGGATACCTGCCGAACCGAAACATCATGCGCGTGGACACCGTCCCCGACCGCTTGTCGGTGAGCGGCATGGGCGATGTCCGTGCCACGCCAAAGGTGGTTGCACTCGATCGCGATCGCCTTCCGGTGGGCATGGCCATCGCAATGCCCGTGGGGATTCCCACGGGATCCAGCAGTTCATTTTTGGGGGAGGACGGCTGGTCGCTCACCCCGAGCACGATTTTCGAGTTCTCAGACGGTCCGATTCGATCCCGACGGTATTCGTTCCGGACCGCGATGATGGCCGGTTTCCACATGCGTCCCGGCGCTCAGATTCGCGACGTCTCGGTCAACAACGCCATTGTGTATGGCGTGGCGATGGGTCTGCATTCCTCGGTGATGGAGATCATTGGTGAGTTTCACGGCTCCATCTGGGGCGAGCGGGCCGCGCAGCAGCCTGCCGAAGTGCTGGGCGGGCTCAAGGTGCTCGCCGGGGAGTACGTCAGCATCAACATCGGCGGCGGAATGGGCGTTCTGCCGGGCATGGGCGCACCGGACTGGCGGGTGTTTGGGGGCGTGAGCGTGGCGCCCAGCTTTGACCCGAACATGCGGGACAGCGACAAAGACGGAATCATGGATGCGATGGACCGCTGCATTCGAGAGCCGGAAGACCTCGACAGCTTTCAAGATGAGGACGGCTGTCCCGAGTTCGACAACGACGCGGACGGGCTTCGCGACGAGCACGACCGTTGTCCGCTGGAAGCGGAAGACGAGGACGGCTACCAAGACGGTGACGGGTGCCTCGACGCCGACAACGACAAAGACGGCATCTTGGACGTGTCGGACCGGTGTCCGAACGAGCCCGAGACCAACAACGGATACCAAGACGAGGATGGCTGCCCCGACACCGAACCCGTGCTGGACACCGATGGTGATGGGTACAACGACGATGTGGACCGGTGTCCCTACGACGCCGAGGACTTTGACGAAGTCGAAGACGAGGACGGCTGCCCCGATGAAGACATCCAGCCGGTGGTCATCGAAAAGCGCGTGGTCATCGAGAACAACTTCATCAAGATCACCGAGAAGATCTACTTCGAGTTTGGCAACGCCGACATCCAGCAGCGGTCGGACAGCCTCATCGACGAGATTGCCGAGACCATCGTCGACAACCCCCATCTGAAGAAGATTCGGATCGAGGGGCACACCGACGATGTGGGCTCGGACATTGCAAACCTCAAGCTCAGTCAGTCGCGCGCCAACTCGGTCGCAGACGCCATCGCTTCGCGGGGCGTCGAACGCAGCCGTCTCGATGCGGTTGGGTTTGGAGAGATGCGTCCCAAGGAGTCCAACGACACCGATGACGGGCGGGCCGCAAACCGTCGGGTGGAGTTCATCATCGTGGACCAAGAGTAGCCGTGCGCCGGAGTTGCGCCGCCCCCGGTTTGGGGGTGGCGGACTGTTCCACGTGAAACAGCAGATGTGCGTCTTGCGATTTGTTGAGGTACACTAATGCATCCGCAGGCGCTGCATCACCCCGTGCAGCGGTTCTGGATTCACCGCTGGTTCGCGCGTGGGGCGCGACCAAATGCCGGGTTGACGTGTGGTGGGAGTTCAGGTTTTGTTGCTTCGATGGCTCGGGCTGCTCTGCTTGGTGGCATGCACATCTGCTGAAAAGCAGTCGGATTCCGGATCGTCCGCGGCACCGGATGACGGATCGCCCGGGACCGTCGCCGATGGGTCGACGGTGTCGGACGATGAAGCGGAAAACATCGACCACTACATGCAGATTCGCGCCCGTGTCCAAGTGGAGCTGTACACCACCAATGAATCGGGGGGACGGGAATTTTTGAGCTGGGACGACGCGGTCGGACCGGTGGGTGAGTTCCCGTTCGGTTCCGTATTTGTTGCGGCGTACCGGTCCGATGACGAGGGACTCGAGTCGTACTTTGACCAGCACACGGTGACGCGCCCGCGCGTCACGGGCGACGTGTACCGACTGGACGTGGATCCCGACGCGGTGGACTCCATCAACA
>JAYZVA010000164.1:0-18261 GCA_036156175.1 Myxococcota bacterium | reverse complement strand
ACTTCTATTGGTACGAAGGCAACGCAGCAGACCAGTTCACGATGAAGGCCGGTCAGTACCGCTTGCTCGACCAAGAAGTCGTGTTGCTGACCAACATCCCGTTTGATGGAACGTGGGTTGAGCTTGACCTCGAGACCAACGGGTTTGATTTTGATGGGGACCCGGATGTCGCCGGCAAGCAACCCATCACCTACGGGTCGGTTGTCGCATCCGTTTGCTACGAAAACGCTCAGTTCTCGCCCGCGCTCGCCATGGACACCGATGGCTGGAAAGTGGAGCCCGTTCCCGAAGACGATGACGATTTCATCGAAGGCCACGAGACGAGCCAGTTCCGGAACTTGATTTACTGGAATGGCGTGTGGTCCGACCTCAACACCTACCTTGTGGACACCTTCGGGTTCGGCGATGGGGGTGACTTCATCATGCGCATGGTGATCAACGCCAACTGGGAGGACTACGGGCTTGAAGAAGGCGGCGGCAGTGAAGGCACGGGCGCAGGCGGCGGCGGCGGAAGCACCGATTGTCTGCAGGGTGACTGGGACATTCGTTCGATCCAACCCGACACCATCGACGCGGGAGTGCGCGAGAATGTGTTCATTGGGTCGACCTTTCTGATTCCAGACGGGTCCAGCGCGCGCATCGGCCAGTGGGAGGTGCTCGATGCCCAGGCGACCACGACCTGCGGCCTCATTGGCGAGACCGATCCGGACATGGCGCCGGGCACCTACGACGTGACGGTTGAGTCCCCCGATGGAACCTCGCGCGTGCTCGAAGATGCGTTCACCGTTGTCGAGCCGACTTCGGGGTGTCAGTGTGCGACGGGCACGCGCTCATCCGGAATCTGGTGGATGCCTCTGCTCGGCATCGGCTGGTTTGCGCGGCGGCGGCACGCACGCGGGTAGCGACGGCCGCGAACCGGTGGATGGGCTCAGGGCGTCGGTTCGACGACCCGCCCTTGGCCGGGAAAGGCATCTTCGATGGCGGCCTGAATCACGTCCAAGTCGCCTGCGATGACCACGATGGCCCCGTCCATCGGGCTCGCTTGAATCGCCGTGTTCACGGCATCGACGGTTGCCGACGAAGCGCTGGCGAGTTCGTCCGCGAGGGTCGATGCCGGCAGCCCATTCGCGGCCAGTGCGGCATAGTTTCCGGCGATGGACGACCGTGACTCCATGGAAGCGACGGAGCGGGTCTGCCAAGCGCCCTGGGCTTTCCGCAGTTCGGCGTCATCGATGCCGTCTTGGTAGGCCTTGAGGAGGTCGTGCAGGTCAACGAGCGCCGGCGCCGCGACTTCGTTTTGGACGTTCGTGCGTGCGAGCAACGTGCCATAGGCGGGCTTGCCGTTGTAGCTGGCTCGGGCGCCGTAGGTGTAGCCCTTCTCTTCTCGCAGCTTGCGATTCAGGCGACTGGTGAACGTGCCGCCGAGCACGATGGCACCAAGCTCGGCTGCCTCGGCGAGCTCATCCAAGCCGGACGGGGCGGGCATCATCACTTGCAGCGATGTCTGAGAGGTTCCGGGTTTGTGAACGAAGAACATGCGCTCGCTCCCCGAGTGCACGGGGGGGGGCGGAATCGGGCTTGGCTCGATCGCACCCGTGGGGTCCCACTCGGCGAATGCCCCTTCGAGTGTGCTCAGGAGTGCCGAGGTCTTCACATCACCGGCCACCACAATGCTGAGACCCCGGTGTCCCAAGAAGCGTTCTTTCCACGACCGCTCCATCGCCGCGTGCTTCATGGCATTGATCGAAGCGATCGTGCCTTCCACAGGATGGCCAAAGGGGTGTTCCGCTCCAAAGTACTGCCGTTCGATCACCCAACCGGCCACCGTGGTCGCCTCGTCGTTGGCTTCGGTGAGCTGGCCGAGGCGAATGTCGCGAACGCGTTGAAAGTCGTCTTCGTGGAAGTGTGGTCTGAAGACCATGTCGGTGAGCAGGTCGATGCCCGCATCGAAGGTTTTCGTCTGTGCGTCCAATCCGATGATGGTGGCCGAGCCGGTCGTTCGCGCGCCCAGACTCAATGCCAGTCGCTCCACCTCGCGGGCAAACTCCGTTGCATCCCGCGTGCCTGCGCCCTGGTTGAGCATTTCATCGGCCAGACTCGATGTGCCCCACGCGCCGGGAGCGTCATGGGCGGACCCACCGGGAACGATCACGCGCATGCTGACCAGCGGCAGCCCTGGCTTCTCGACGACCCACACGCGGATCCCGTTGGAGAGCGCGTGTTCGGTCGGGACCGGTGGGTCGAACTGGGGGACTGCAGCCACGGCTGGCGGTTGGGTAAGGTCGGTCACGGGGGCCTCTGGCGTGTGGACGCAAGCGAGCAATGCAAGAAACGAAATCACGGGTTGCCTCCGGGCATGGGGCGCACCCGAAGGATGCAGCGTCGCTCCTCGGTGAGGGTCGCTGCGGCGGCCTGAACGTCGGCTGCCGTCACCTTGCGGTACCGTTCGAGGTCTTGATTGACGTAGTCGGGTGTTCCGGCAAGGTAGTGGTACCGATTCAGCGCGCTCGCGCGGGCCTGTAAGCCCTCGAGGTCCCCCACGAATGAGGCCTCCAGTTGATTGAGCACGCGGTCCATTTCCGCCGCTGTCGGACCATCCTTGGCGATCGCACCGAGGTGGCGCTGCAGAGATGCTTCCAACTCTTCGAGCGCCGTGCCTTCGGCGGGCTTGCCCGTCAGGGCGAAGATGCTGCCCAGTTTTTGCGAGTACTGCCACGCCCCTGCCTCCAGTGCCGTGGACGTGTTGGTGATCAGATCTTCGTACAAGCGGCTCGAGCGCCCGTCGCCCAGAATTGAGGCAAGGACATCAAAGGTCGCATCCCCGTCCTGAAGGACTGCAGGTGTGTGCCAAGCCATCACTGTCAGTGGGATCTGGACGTTGTCCGTTGTTTCAACGACGGCTTGTTGGGGCATGGCCAGGGGAGCGGGTGAGGCCCGTTCGGGCAAGACGCCCGCTTTCAGCGGGCCGAAGTAGTTGGAGACCCACTGCTTTGCCGTTTCGGGATCAAAATCTCCGGCGATCACCAAGCTGGCATTGTTGGGCACGTACCACGTGTCGAAGAAGCGGATGACGTCATCGAGGGTGGCTGCTTGGAGGTCTTCGTGGGTGCCGATGACGGTGTGGCCATAGGGGTGGTCGGCCGGGTAGAGCGCCGGCGACATTGCTTCCCAGATGATGCCGTATGGCGTGTCTTCGACGGACTGACGCCGCTCGTTTCGAACCACGTCACGCTGCAGGTCCAGCTTTTCTTGAGTCATGGCTTTTGCCAAGTCGCGCATGCGGTCGGACTCCATCCACAGGAAGGTCTGCAGCAGGTTGGAGGGACCGGCTTCGTAGTAGTCCGTTGCGTCTTCGGAGGTCCACGCGTTGTTCCACCCCCCATACGCTTCCATTCGCTCGTCAAAGCCCGAGCCGGGCAGGTGAACGGTTCCCATGAACATCAGGTGCTCGAAGAGGTGGGCGAATCCGGAACGGCCGATTTCCTCGTCTTTCGACCCAACGCCGTACCACAGGTTCACAACCACCTGCGGCAGGCTGTGGTCCTCGTGCAAGATGACGTTCAAGCCATTCTCCAGCTGGAACTGTTCGTGCGGAATGTCGATGGCATGTGCGGGCATGGTGGCAACAAGCATGGCGGTGAGCACAGGCCCTCCTCTGTTGAGACGTGTCCTATCCCGGTTCCACAAGCGGTGTCATCCGACGGCATGGAGCGAGGGGGTGAGCGGTGGCGACCCGGTCAGTCTTCTTCGGTCGGGTCGATGATGTCGACCTTCTCGCCCTCGAGCAGCGGGTCGTCCTCCTCGGGTTTTTCAAACGAATCGGGCATGTCCGGGTCACCCGAGTCTTCTTCCGGGTCTTCGGGTCCCGAGTCGATGGGCTCGGATGGCGGAGGATTGTCGCGGCGCTTCCGCTTGCGCGGTTTGTCTGGCGATTTATCCTGGGATTTTTTTGCCGCCGGTTTCGAGCGCTTGCCTGCCTTTCGGCGTTCGGCTCCTTGACGAAGAATCTCTTCCGCCTCGAGCTTGGCGAGCAAGCGCTGCGCCCTGTCCCGTTCGTCGGCAGCACGTTCTTCCGGGCCCGTTACGCGCTCGATCGACACGCTCGAAATGCGGTCGCCGGGCAGGAGTGATCGGGCGACATTCATGCCCTGAGTGACCTGCCCGAATGCCGTGTATCGGTCGTTCAGGTGCGGCTGCGGCGCCAGGGTGATGAACCACTGGCTGCTACCGGTATCGCGACCGTTGATGGCCATGCCCAAGGTGCCCGCGGTGTACGGCGTTGCGTTGACTTCGTCGGGCACAGTCAGGCCCGCTCCGCCCCAGCCATCCCCGCGGGGATCGCCACCTTGGGCAACGAAGTCTGCGATGACACGGTGGAAGGGCACATCGTTGTAGAAGCCGGCGTCAGCCAATCGGGCGAAGTTTTCCACCGTCAGCGGTGCGTGTTCGGGGTGCAGGTCGACCACGATGTTCCCGCGGGCCGTTGAAATCACAGCCGACCGGATTTCGGAAATCGCGGCCGGGGAGACGGGTTCCGGGTTGTATTCGAAGAACTTCGGCCAAGAGCCCGCTGCTTTCGCCAGTTCGAGCCCTGCGGCCCGAATCGACGGGTCCTTGTGGGCCAATAGGCTGGGCAGCAATGCGGTCGCGCCGCCGCTCGCGCGTTTCCGGGCCGGCTTCCGGTAGGTCAGGGACGCCAACGCCATGACGGCGCTGTGAACCAGCGATGGCTCTTCGGTGCGCTGGGCGAGGACCACAAGGGCGGCCTCGGCCTTGGCGTTGGGTTGATCCCGAAGCCAATCGGCGACCGCCGCCAGCACCATCGGATCTTCCGCGTTCAACAGAGAGATTGCTCGATTGTAGGAGATTCGGTCGCCCAAGATTCGCTGCGCGGCGGCCATCCGCACCGTGTTCATGGGGTCCGAAACAGCAAGGCGGTAGAGGTTTTCGGGATCGGTGGCGATGGCGGTGGCGGCGGCCCGAATGATCGGGTCTTGGTCCTCTGACATGTACATGCTGAGGCTCGGCAGCAGCCCGGCCTGCACGCGGGTGTACCGCGCGGTGTCGGTTTCCCACCATGCTTTTGGAATGTCGAGGGCGGTCAACGCACCAACCGCCTTTGCAAGGTCGGGGTGAATCGCTGCAGACCCATCGGTTGGGCTGCGGTGCTTCATGCCCCGGTTCACGATGGGACCAAGCAAGGCGATTCGATCGAGCGACGGCATTTGACCCACCGCTTCGATCGCGGCCAACGACACCGCAGGGCTTTCGTCGTCCATCATTGCGGTGACGTCGGTCCACTTTGCCGGCAGGCTGGCCCGTGCCGTGGCGATGCGGACGGTCGGCGATGGGTGGTGGCGGGTGCGGTTCAGGACCGCGTGAGCATCGGGTAGGCGGGCGATCGCGCGAACCAATAGCGCCTTGACGTCGGCGTTGGACTCGCTCATGGCCGCGTCGATGAGCGCGGCTTGCACCCGGGGTGGACCCGATGTGGGGGCGATCCGTGCGAGCGCAAAGGCCGTGTTGAAGCGGATGGACGCGTCGACGGACTTGGTTTGCTGAACGAGCGTCAGCACGACTCGGTCGATTCGCACGGTGTCGATCCCGCGGATCGCCATTTGGCCGAGCGCGTTGGCGGCGGCGCTCACTTCACCAACGTCGTGGTGCGTGAGGACCGGCTGTTCGATGAGTTCGAGCAACAGGTCGATGTCCCAGGCATTTCCCTGCATGCCGACGGCGCGAATCAAGCGTTGCCGAACGTGGGGTGTGCGCTCCGCCTGAAGTTGTTCCAAGAGCGCGCTGCGGGTTCCAGGGGTTTGCCCCATGGCATGAGCCGCAGCGGCGCGCACACTCGGAACCGGATCTCGAACGAGGTCTGTCAGGCTGGCCACACTCCGTGCATCGCGGAGTCTGCCCAGCGCTTCAGCGGAACGAGCCCGCACCTCGGCATTCGCGTCGGCAACGAAAGGCGCCATTTGAGCCGGGTCGGAACGGAGGGATTCCAAACGAATCAACATCGCTTCCGTCGACGGGGGGACGGCGGCACTCGCAGCGGAAATCAGCCAGTAATGAAGCACCATGCCATCCTATCGGACGTGGACGAGAAGTTGTTGAAGGAAGCGTTGGACCGGATCCGTTCGCGGGGACAGGTCAAATCACTCGGGCGCCAGATCGATCGGGACGAGGCGACTCGCGATGCGGCACTGCGTCTCGCAAAAATGCGTGCCGTCGAGCATGCCCATGAAATGGATGGAAAGCGGCTGGTGCGGGCGTTGCTCGATCGGGCGGGGGCGGCACAGGTGCGGAAGAATCCGATTCATCGCGACGAAGAATTTACCTGCATTCACTGCCGGCGTACAGCGACGCGGGGCGGCGCGCAGGTTCGGGACCATTGCCCACACTGCCTCCATGGGCGGCACGTTGACAACGTGCCCGGGGACCGTGCTTCGACCTGTGGCGGCTTGCTGAAGCCCATCGATTTCCAAGTCGAGGGCCGGGCGGGCGTGGTGATTTCGTACCGGTGCGAATCATGCGGTCACCGGTTTCGTGTACGGGCGCACCCTGACGATGTGCTCCCCAAGGGATTACGGTTGAACCAATGACCGACTCGGGACGAACGACTCAGCGCCGCGTGCTGGATGCGGTTCAACGGTTGGGGCTGTGGCAGCCGGGCGACACGGTGTGCTTGGCGGTTTCGGGCGGGGTGGACAGCATGGTGTTGATGCACCTGATGCACCGAACCCAAAGAGCGCACGGCGCGCAGCTTTCTGTGGTCAGCATCGACCACGGGTTGCGCGCGGAATCCGGCCGAGAAGTCGGTATGGTGGAGGCCGCTGCCATCGCACTGAACCTGCCGTTTCATGCGGTTCGACTGAACCTTCGACCGGGTCCCAACTTGGCGGAACGGGCGCGGGAGGCAAGGCAGAACGCGCTGCGGGCGCACGGAACCGATTGGATTGCCACGGGGCACCATCGAGATGACCAAGCCGAGACCGTGCTGTATCACTTGCTTCGCGGCTCCGGAATGCGCGGATTGATGGGCATGCGGGCCAAGTCTGGTCCGTGGGTCCGCCCGCTGTTGTTTGAGCCAAGGACGGCGCTGCAGCAGTGGGCGGAAGCCAACGGCGTTGAGTGGTCCGAGGACCCGTCAAACGCGGGCTCGCAGCGCGGCACGCTCCGCGAACTCATGCCGCGCCTGGATGCGGTTCACGGTGGGGCCAGTCGAGCGTTGGCGCGCAGTGCACGGCTGCTGGCCAGCGAAGACGCATGGGTTGAGGCACTGGTCGATGATGAGTGGGCCGCATTGGTTGATGATTCGGGGCTCGACCGGGTGGCATTGGCATCGAGGCATCCGGCACTGCAGCTGCGGCTGCTGCGGCGCCTTGTCGCCTCCACCCGCGTGCGCGCCGAGCCGCTCGAGTCGGTGGTGTCGGGTGCATTGATGCAGGGCGGTCGGCTGGACTTGGGCGGCGGTTTGGTCATGGTGTGCTCGGGTGGCCGCCTGAAGGTTGAGGCTCCATGAGCGCGCTGGGCTGGTGGCTGTTGCTGGGGTGCACGACACCACCACCGGCCGATCCCGGGGTGTTGCTCGTTGTCACCGATGGCGTCCGGGGCGACCGGGTCGGTCGGGCAGCGGCGGTGGGCGAGATGCCGACCCTCGACGCCTTGGCGGCAGCGGGCACACGATTCGATCGCGCGTACACCGTGTCGACATCCGCTCCAGCCGCGTTGGGGTCCTTGATTTCCGGAGTGCCCCCCGTGGTGCACGGGATGCGTGGCAGCAAGCCATTGGAGCGGTTGCCGGAATCCGGATGGCTGAATGGAAATGCCGCCTCGATTCAAACCCACCCTCCAGACGCATGGGGCACGGTCGCCTCGGTGCTCCCGGCCGTCGACCCAACGTCAAGTGTGGACGTGCGACTGGTGGCGGTTGGGCGCACCGAGCGGTCGCAATCCACCGTCGCATACGACGCCGATCTGCGCGACGCGGACGACGCAATCCGACGATTCATCGATGACTGGCGGGTCGGCCACCCTCAAGGGACCGTGGTCGTTGTGGGCCTCCGCGGTGCACTGGCGGGCGCTCGGGTCGACGCCGAATTGAACCTCACCGACGACTGGCTTCACGTGCCCATGCTTGCCCAGGGGCCCTCGATCGAGCCGGGTTGGGCGGTAACGGAACCGGTCAGCACCCTCGATCTCGCCGCTTGGCTGTTTGAGCGAACGGGTGAAGCGGCTGCCATTGAAGGCCGCGATCCATTTCTGGGCGGCTCGCCGCTGCCGTACTCCGAGTCCGTATTGGGGCAGGAGCGCTTTGGTGCATCCATCTTGCAAGGCTTTACGTCCCTTGAGGGGCGGTATGTCAGCGGAACCTACGGCGAGTGGTACGCGGCTGCGGCAGGGGATGCCGGGGTTCGACCCTTTCCAAACCCCCGATCGGAGTACCCGCATCACCACGAGACGCTCACGGCCTTGGCGGCCGAGTGGGGCGATGCGATTCCCCCAAGCGGGCGTCAGCAGGCGATTGACCCGCGTTCACTTGCGGGCGCGAATGCCCTGCTTCACAAGGCGCGCCGCGCCGTCGATGCGGGTCGCATTGACGCTGCCCAGCGCATTGCCGCGCGACTGCAGGCCGAGCACCCCAGCGCCCCGGCGGTGGTTCGATTGCTCGCGCGAATCGGCGAACGCCCGGATGAGCCGTCTCAGCCTTGAATCATGGCGCACAGGTCGCGCACGGCCGTGTCGAGGCCAACGAACACGGCGCGTCCAATGATGCTGTGGCCGATGTTGTACTCGGTGATTTCGGGCACCTCTTCGACCAGGAGCGGCAGGTTGTGGTGGGTCAGGCCGTGGCCGGCCGCCACCTCGATGTCGCGGTGCATCGCGGCTTGCGCGGCGTCGATGATGCGCTCGATGTGTGCGGGTCCGTGGTCGGCGTACTGAGCGGTGTTGATTTCAATCATGTCGATGCCATCGAAATGAGACGCTTCGACTTGACCCTCGTCCGGGTCGATGAACAGGCTCACCAAAATTCCCGCGTCGACCAAGCGCTGGGTTGTGCGTTCAATGAGGGCGCGGTGGGTGACCACATCCAGACCGCCTTCGGTCGTGACCTCTTCGGGCCGCTCGGGCACGAGGGTGACGCGGTGCAGTCGCCCTCCGCTGGCTCCGTTGCCCAGCACGTCGATGGCCAGCGCAATCATTTCATCCGTTGCCGCCATTTCGACATTGAGTTGGGTTTGAACGGCGTCGCGGAGACGGGGCAGGTCGGCGTCCTGGATGTGGCGTCGGTCGCTGCGGATGTGACAGGTGATCTGGTCGGCGCCTGCCATCTCGGCGACCATCGCTGCGGCGACGGGGTCCGGGTAGGGGGCTTGTCGCGCCTGCCGTAAGGTGGCGACGTGGTCAATGTTCACGCCAAGTCTGCGGGGCATGAGTTCTCCGGGGTGGACTAAGGGACTATCCCATCTGTTGCGCCAAGGCGTGCTCGATGGCGTCAGCCCAGTGGTCGGCGTCTGGCCCTTCGACCATCACGCGGACGACAGGCTCGGTCCCCGACGCCCGCACCAGCACCCGGTGGCCCGCCGCTTCAGCGGCAGCGATTGGTCTGAGTGTGGTGACGAGTCGGACGTTGCGCACGTTGCGCATGGCCTGTGGCCATCGGTTCCATCCGTCAACCGGCAGCGGGCCACTGCCCGCGTTTTCGAGAATGCGCAGCGCGGTATACAGCCCATCGGACGTGGGCATGCCCGTCCGAAGCATGATGTGACCACTGGGCTCGCCGCCAAGTTCAGCACCCAGCCGATGCATCTCGGCATGGACGTTCGCGTCGCCCACGGCGGTGCGGACCAGACGACCGTTCAGGGCCTCTTCGAGTCCGCCGTTGCACATCACCGTTCCCACCACGGGCCCGGTGATCGCCTGAGAGAGCATCCACAGCAAGTCATCGCCATCGAGGACGCCCTTGATGGGGTGGACCATCACCAGTCGGTCGGCATCGCCGTCGAGGCAGATGGCCATGTCACACCCTCGAAGGTCCCGGGGTGGGTGCATGGCCCCCACGCCCTGATTGATGTTGCGTCCATTGGGTGCGTTGGCGATCTCCGTAACGACTGCACCGCGTTCACGAAGTGCGTTGGCCGCCGCGGCCGCACCGGCACCATGGGCGCCGTCGAGGAGAATCGACCGACCCGTCAGGTCGGGCCGGGGCAAGGCAGCCAGCCAAGCGTGAAGGGGCGAGGGGTGAGTGGTTGCCGACCCGCGTCGGCCCTGTGGCGTGGCGCCGAAGCAGGCGACCAAGTCATCGGGATTGACCAGTTTCTCTCCGCGGGCATCCACCACCTTGAGCCCGTTGTCCATCCATGGATTGTGGCTGGCAGTGACCATGATGCCTGCCTTCGCGCCATCGGCGGCCACTGCAGCGGACACAGCCGCTGTGGGAACGACCCCCAACCGACCCGCTTGGGCACCGGACTGGATCAATCCATCCACAGCGGCATCACCCAGCACTGCGCTGCTCTCCCGGGTGTCGTGGCCGATGTACACCACACCCCCTTGGGTCCAAGCGCCAACCCCGCGCCCGATGGTGGTGGCGCCTTCCTTGGTGATGGGCCAAGTGCCTGCAGCACCCCGGACACCGTCGGTTCCAAAGCGAATCGGTGCGGTCATGGGGTCTGCTGCAAGACCACGCTATCGGGAACCACCTTCACGATGGCGATGTCCTTGGCTCCCTGGTGGACCACATCGAGACCGGTGCCGGGCTCGGACGGATTGAACCGCACGACCAGCGGTTCACCCACCGGTGTCGGATTGGGCAGGTGGGCTTGGACGCTGATGCGGTCCGCCGTGAGCTCGCGCATCGCGGCTGCCGGTCCGGACAAGGTGACCACCGCCGTGGTTGGAGTGGTCTTCCACCCATCTGCCCGGGCCATGATCGGCACATCGGTGAATGTCTTCTCCGCGATGATGGGCTCTACGTCCACGGTCACCTTCACCGGTTCCCTCAGGGTGCTCACGACGGACCGATCTTTGGGTGCCAGGGCGAGGGTGTAGGTCTTGTCCTCGGTCAACCCGTTCACGTCGAGCACATCGGTTCCAATGTCGGCGATGGTGCGCAAGACGGACCGCGGTCCGGTGATGTTGGTCGTTTTCGGATCGACTGTGATCGATGCGACGCGGTACCCGCTCTCGACCTCACCGACGACGGCCGGCACCACTTTGACCACGCGTTCCATCCTCCGGTCCAACTGGACGTCCACGCCAGGGGGTGAAATCTGGACGACTGAGACGCCCTCGGGGATGCCCCGAATGCTCCGACCCGCGAAGTCCACAGATGTTAGTCCTTGCTCCGATTCCGACAAATCAACGTCATACCGCAGGGTTCGCTTCTTCACGTTTCGAACCAGGCCCTGCGGACCGCGAATCGTCACGACAAGCGTCTTGGGAACGGGGTCGATCCAGGTGAGGTCGTCGGGGAACGACCACAACACCTGAGCTCGGGTTCGCTGCGACACAATCTGCTGCGTCTGCACCCACGCCCAAATCATGATCGCGAAGGCGAGCGAGAGCACCTTGAACGGCATCTCCCGAGTCAGCCCACCCCGCAGTGTGTTGCGCATGCGTTCTGCAGGGGTCACGCGCCCTCCTCAGCTGGCGTGAGCGATTCGCGGGGTTCAGTGACGACCTGGAAGATTTCCTGGATTCGCTCTCGCAGTTCGTTGGCGTTTGCCGTGGGTGTGATCCGGCCGTTCTCGACAATGCTGACGGTTCCGCGCTCCTCGGAGACGATGATGGCCACCGCGTCGGTCTCCTCTGTCAGGCCAATCGCCGCCCGGTGTCGGGTGCCAAAGAAGCGGGAGATTTCTTTGCTGAGCGACAGCGGGAAGAACGCCTGTGCGGCCGCAATGCGGTCCTTTTGGACGACGACAGCGCCGTCGTGGAGGGGGCTGGTCGGATGAAAAATCGCCGTCAGCAGTTCTTGCGAGACCACCGCATCGATCGCTGTCGCCCGCTCGATGTACTCATCCAGGTTCGCGGCCCGCTCGATGGCGACGAGCGCTCCGACCCGTCGACTGGCCAAAGCGAAACAGGCCTTGATGAGCTCCTCGCGCATCGATGCGGTACCGACATCGCCGCGAGTGTTCACAAAGAGGCGACCGCCAGCGCGTGCCAGTCCGCGGCGGATGTCGGTTTGAAACAGAATGATCACCGCAAGAACGATGTAGACCAGGAACTTTTCAAGCAGCCAGTGGACGCTGACCAGTTCAAACTGGTCGGCGAACACATACAGCGCGAGCACGCCGATCAGTCCCACCAAGCTCTGCAAGGCTCGGGTTCCTTTGAGAATCAGCAGCGCCCGATACAACAGGTACGACATGATGGCGATGTCCAACACGTCGTTCCACTGCAGTGATTCCCAAAGCCAGCCTAGCATCGTCTCCGTCTCGACATCAGAGTAGCGTCATGCGGGATTTTCTGCAGTGGTTTCGATGGCATGGAGCAGGTCGAGCAGCTGTCGGGTCTCGCGCACATCATGGACCCGAAACGCTTGTGCCCCACGGGACCAGGCGCTTGCAACCGCAGCCAGGCTTCCCCCGATCCGATCGTGTGGGTCCGGTGCGTTCGTCAGGTGATGAATGAAACTCTTGCGCGAAGCGCCGACCAAAACGGGGTAGCCCGAGGCAACGAAGCGGTCGGTCGCAGCCAGCAGTTGGAGACTCTGTCGCGCCGTTTTGGCAAAACCGATGCCCGGATCAATCCACACCGCGCCTGACCGCGCCCTCGAGGCCCGTTCTTCCAACCACTCCACGATCTCGGACACCGGGTCGGCGTAGTCGGTGAGGGTCTGCATGGTCTGCGGTGTGCCGCGCATGTGCATCACCACCGTGGCCTCGGCATCGGCCGTGACGGCCGGCATGTCGGGGTGCCGGAGTCCTGTGACGTCGTTGATGATGCGCGCACCCGCTGCCAAGGCGCGCGCGGCGACCGATGGTTTGGACGTATCGATGCTGACGACGGCATCGGCAGCAAAGGCTTCGATCACGGGGCGCACCCTGTCCCATTCAGCGTCGGCGGATACGGCCGGAGCGCCGGGCCGGGTGGATTCCCCACCAACATCGATCCAGTCGGCACCCGCCTCGATCAATGCGGCCGCATGGGCCACACCATCGCCATGCAAGCCCCCATCCGAGAAGGAGTCGGGGGTGACGTTGACAATGCCCATCACAATCGGGCGCAGTCGCATCAGGCAGTCTCGGGCACAGGGTAGACGGGCTTCAGTTCGTCCACGATGGCCTCAAACTCCTCGCCCTCGACGGTTTCCTTCTCCAACAGAACGGTTGCGAGGCGCTCAAGGATGTGGTCGTTCGTCTCCAGGATGGTCATCGCCAGGGCCTCGCCCTCGCGCGTGATGCGGTCGATTTCCTCGTCAGCGAGTTTGCCGGTCGCCTCGGAGTAGTTGTTGACCTTCCCGTAGTCGCGCCCCAGGAAGACCTCGCCGTCGCTGGTGAGCGTGCGCGGTCCAATCACGTCGGACATTCCGAAGCGCGTCACGGCACTGTTGGCCAGCTTGGTTGCGCGCTCGAGGTCGTTTTGCGCACCGGTGCTGAAGTCCGCGAAGACGATTCGTTCCGCGACCCGGCCCCCCATGAGGATGGAGATTTGGGTTCGTATCTGGGTGTAGGTCAATCCAAACTGGTCTTCCTCGGGAAGCATTTGGGTGAGCCCCAGGGCGCGACCCCGTGGCACAATCGTGACCTTGTGGACCGCGTCCGCGCCTTGGTCGACCAAGATGCGAGCGACGATCGCATGCCCCGCTTCGTGGTATGCCGTGCGGCGGCGCTCCTTGTCAGGGATGACCATTGACCGGCGCTCGGGACCCATCGAGACCTTGTCCTTCGCGTGCTCAAATGACCCCATGTTGACGGTCTCGAGGTCGTTTCGGGCCGCAATGAGCGCCGCCTCATTCACGAGGTTTTCCAGGTCAGCCCCCGAGAAACCGGGGGTCCCTTTGGCGAGAACATCGAGGTCCACATCATCACTGGTTGGAATCCGACGCGTGTGGACGTCGAGGATTCCGCGCCGCCCTTTCACGTCGGGATTGCCCACCACGACGCGCCGGTCGAAGCGGCCGGGTCGCAACAACGCCGGGTCAAGGACGTCGGGGCGGTTGGTCGCGGCCATCAAGATGACGCCCTCATTCGACTCGAAGCCGTCCATTTCGACCAGCAGCGCGTTGAGGGTTTGCTCGCGCTCATCGTGCCCGCCACCCATTCCGGCGCCCCGGTGGCGGCCCACCGCGTCGATTTCATCGACGAAGATGATGCAGGGCGCGTTCTTTTTGCCTTGCTCGAACAAGTCCCGCACGCGGCTCGCGCCGACCCCGACGAACATTTCGACGAAGTCGGAACCGGAGATCGAGAAAAAGGGAACGGCGGCCTCGCCGGCCACCGCGCGGGCGAGCAGCGTTTTGCCCGTTCCGGGCGGTCCCATCAACAATACGCCCTTGGGGATTCGCCCCCCGAGTCGCGTGAACTTCTGCGGCTCCCGAAGAAACTGGATTATCTCGGCCAGCTCCTCTTTGGCCTCGTCACACCCGGCGACGTCGTCGAACGTCACCTTACGGGTGGACTCGTTGAGCATCTTGGCTCGGCTCTTCCCGAAGCTCATCGCCTTGCCGCCACCCGACTGCAGCTGCCGCATGAACAACAAAAACAAAATGAAAATCAAGACGAGCGGCAGCGCGGTGCTCAACACCGTCATCATTCCGCCGTCCGGTTCCTTTTCATAGGTGGGCACGATGTCGTTGTCGGCAAGCTGGCGCAGGAGGAAGTCGGAATCCGTGGGTCCGACTGCCCGAAACGTTGTGCCGTCTTCGAGGGTCCCGGACAGGTCTTGGCCTTTCACGGTGATCGCCTTGATCTGCTGCTGGCGGGCGTGCTGCACGACCTGCGGGTAGCTCAACTCCGCCTGCCGCCGTCGGTTGTCTTGGCCGACCATCGTGAACGCAAGCATGACGACGAGCGCCAGAAAGACCCATAAAAACAATCCGCGACTGTAGCTCTTCATGCCATCCTCAACACCGGGCACCGCCGGTTGATTCCAGGGTATCGCGGCCCACGTCGCCCGTCACCGTGATACACCGACGAACTTCTGCGGGAGCATTTGAATGACCAAAACAGTGGTGCTAGCGGGCGGTGGAACGGGCGGGCATGTGTACCCAGCCTTGGCCATGGGAGCGGCCCTCCAAGAGGCCGGCTACGGCCTCAAATACATGGGCGATGCCCGACGGTTGGAGGGCCGTGTTGTGCCGCAGACCGACATCGAGTTCATTCCCATTCCCGCCGTTCAGTACCCGCGGGGTGGCTTGGCGGGCAAGTTTTCGTTCGCCATGGGTCTGTTGAAAGCCGTGATGCGCAGCCGGTCGCAGCTCAAACGACTGGATGCCGCGCTTGTTCTCGGCGTGGGCGGATACATCTCGGCGCCGCCGGTGTTGGCGGCGTGGACGCTGGGCATTCCGCGTGCCATTCACGAGGCCAACGTGACCCCGGGACTCGCCAATCGTCTGTGTGCCCGAGTCGCGGACCTGGTTCTGCTCACCTACGAGGCGACCGCCTCCCGGTTGCCGGGGTCGGCGCCGCGGGAAACGGTGGGCTGCCCGGTCAATCCCAAAGTACTGGAGAGCACGCGCGCTGAAGCGGCGGCTCGGTATGGCCTCGATCCTTCAGTGCCAACGCTGCTCGTCGTCGGCGGCTCGTTGGGCGCCGAGACCATCAATCGGATTGCCCTCGCTGCAGCCCGTTCGAAGGGCCGCGCCTTTCAGGTGTTGCACGTCACCGGGCCGAAATACCACGAGTCGGTGAAGTCCGAGTTGGATCCCATCCCCGCCGGGTGCGTCCTGGTCGGGTACGAGGACCGCATGGCGGACGCGTATGCAATGGCCGATTTGGTGTTGTGTCGCGCGGGCTCGTCCACGCTCGCTGAGCTTACGGCGATCGGCAAGCCTTCGGTCTTGGTCCCGTCGCCAAACGTTACCGACAACCACCAGGAAGGAAACGCGCGGGGGCTCGAAGCGGTTGGCGCCGCGGTGGTGGTGGTGGAAACAGGATTGGATGTGGACGGGACGGTGGCTCAGATCGGATCGTTGCTGGCCGATGCCGAGACGCTCGAGCGCATGGCGGTGAGTGCCCAAGGCCAGGGCCACCTGGACACTGCGAGTCGCGTGGCCGGGCTGCTCGAAGAACGGTTCTTGGCGTCATGACTGTCGTCACGTTGATTGGTACGGGACTGGTCGCGGGCAGCCTGCACGTTGTGTCGGGCCCCGACCACTTGGCGGCATTGGCACCAGTGTCCGTGAGCGCGCCCCGGCGCAGCATGCGGCTCGGGGCATTGTGGGGCCTGGGCCATGGTCTGGGCGTGGTCATCATGGGATCACTGGGCTTGCTCGCCTCTGAGGCGCTGGACCTGGATGCGCTCGGAGGGTGGGCGGAGTTTACGGTCGGCATCATCTTGGTCGGAACCGGATTGTGGGCGCTTCGGCGGGCCACGGGAATCGTGGTCCACCAACACCCTCATGAACACGATGACGAAGGTCGTGTTCACGGGCATCTTCACGTTCACAGCGGTGCCGATCACACCGAGGAGTCGCACGCTCAGCACACCCATGCAGTGCTGGGCGTTGGGCTGTTTCATGGTGTGGCGGGCGTTGGGCATTTGTTCGGTGTGCTGCCAGCCCTCGCCTTGGAACCATCCCAGGCCGCCATCTACATGGCCGCCTACCTCGCGTCTGCGGTGGTTTCAATGGCCGGTTTTGGCGGTGCATTGGGCGCGATCGCACGTCGAGGCGGGCCGCGCACCATGCGCGCCATGATGTCGGTGACCGGCGCTTCGGCGCTGCTGGTGGGGTGCGTGTGGATGGTGACGAACTGGCCGGCTTAAAGGCGGCCAGTGACCACACCGAGCAGATGAACCCACGGAATCGTTCCGAGTGACCGCGAATCCGTGCTTGCGTCGGGGTTGTCGCCCTTCAGTTGAATGCCATCCGCCGTGACGCCCGCGACCCGTTTGATCAGATGAACGTCGGTCTTGAAGGGGTGGCGCGACACCACAACGTCGCCCACGGTCGCGCGGTCAGCGGGGCAAACGAGCACGGTGTCTCCATCGTGCAAACAAGGGTTCATGCTGTCGCCGACAACCCGCATCCGAACCCGTCGCCGCAGGCCCCACGCCAGCAACTCCAGCGGCCCGACAGCAACAACGGGCGGCCAGGAACCCCCGGTCGCCCGTTGATTCATGTGGGGTCCCTACGATGCGGTGTAGTAGGGGACGTCGCGGCCCTTGGTCGCCCAGAAGATGTTGTGGATTTTCTCCACGGCTTCCATCAGCTCAGTGGCGTGCTCGAGGCTGACCTCCACTTTCACAGCACTGCAGAGCTTCGCGGCTTTCCAGAACGTTTCGTGCAGGTCGGGGTACGCCTCGAGGTGTTGCGGCTTGAAGTAGTCGGTCCAGAGCACCAGCAAGTGTTCCTTGGCTTCGTGGGTTTGCTCTTCTTTGATCGCCACGTAGCGGCTCAGGGTGTTCAAATACGCTGCCCAGGCCGCGCCATCGTTGTTGGCGGGGGGCTCCAAAGCCAGAATCTTTTTGGTCATCGACAGACCCGCTTCGGCCGCGATGCGGGCGCTCGCCGGGTCATAGACGCCGCAGGGGCCATCGCAGTGGGCTTCAGCAGTTTCGCCGGGGAGCCGTTGGTTGAGAATCTTGAGAGCGGTTTCCAGCATGGTTGTCTCCGGTTCGGAAGGGTTGGACTCTTCACATACACGGTTCTGCCACGTGAATCAATGCGCGTTCGTTGAGAGTTCCAGTGCGCGGCACAAGGCGTCGTCAAATTGCTCAGGAGATAGGCGCCCTGTGGCCGTGTTGAGCGGCGACGGGTGAAAACTGTCAACTAAATTGACGGGTCCGATTTTGTGGACTGCGCCGTGAGAAAATGGATGCGCACTGAGGCGAACATTGAGGACCCGAAGGACGGCGTCGTGGGCGATTTTTCCGAGCGCCAAGATGGCGCTCGAACGCTGGACCTCGTCAACGAGCCATCGCTTACCGCACCGCCGAATCTCCGCGATTGTTGGCTTGTTTTGCGGGGGCAAGCACTTCACAGCGTTCGAGATTCGGATGCCCACTGGGTGACCCTGCGCATCCACACAGGCCCGTGCTCGCAGTCGGTTCAAGAGCCAATCGGCGGAGCGGTCACCGACAAAGGGTTTC
>JAYZVA010000163.1:0-5225 GCA_036156175.1 Myxococcota bacterium | reverse complement strand
CGTCGATTGGGCGGAGCCGATTCGCCAACGCGCACCGTCGAAGCCGGAGTACCAGAGCTGCAGGCCATCCGCGGTCTCCACGATTCGATTGGGAATGATGGACACGCTGTCCCAGCTGTCGCTGCTGGGGGCGAACACCCGCCCTTCGCTGGTCCAGGCGTCTCCTTCCGCGCGCGCCAGGCCGATGGCTTGGCGGTCGTTCCGCGTGCCGGCGTACAGCATCAAGCGTTCGCCGTCGAGCTCGAAGGGCACCGCGTGGCTCGCTCCGTCTCGGTCAAAGCCCTCGCCAGTGCCTTCGAACAGGGTCGCATCGAGCGTGCCGGTGGGCGTGGTGGCGATGCGCTGGAGACCCGAACGGTTCGCGACCGTCCAGAATGTGGTCGCCGTGCCGTCTGCCCAATCGAACAGGGCATCGACCTGAATGCCGCCGTTTGATTCGGCCCCAAGGTCACCGAGATCGGCCTCCGCACCGGCCAGCACTTGCGCGCTCCAGCCGTAGGCCAAAGCGGCGAAGTTGTACCCGGGAATGAGCGGTTCAGGCACCAGACCAGTGGCTTCGCCGCGGAGCTGAAAAGTGCTGGAACCGGACCCATGAACCGTGGCGCGAGGAGGCCGTGCACCGTCGTCGTTCGCGGCCAGTTCGATGCCGAAATTACCGGATGACCAATGGGTGCCGTCGGGGCTGGTCGCGTATTCGAGGCTCCAAGCGGTGCCGTCCCACGCGCTGAACCACATGTGCCACCGCCCCAGTTGGCGGTGAACGGTGGGTGCGGCAGCGCTTGTGCTGTTGGCGATGTTGAGGGGAGACTCGTCGGCAGTCCAGTCGACCAAGTCGTGGCTCACGGCGTGGCCGATGGTCCACTCATCGCCATCAAACGCGCTGTAGAACATGCGCCACAACTCGGTGTCCGGGTCGTACACGACGTACGGGTCGGCGATGTGTGTGCCCTCGTGCGGGTGTTGTGGCTCCAGAATCGGGTCGTCATCGACGGTCCAACTGAGCCCATCACTGGTCGTGGCGGTACCGATGACGCTGTACTCCGATGCCCCCCCATCGCCCTCCGCAGCGTCGAAGAAGAGGTGGGTTGCCTCGACACCCGGCGCCACCGAGGGCCCACCCAGGTGCGCGCGCCACGTGTCGGCTTCTGCTTGCAGGATGGGGGCCGAATCGAATGACCAATCCCCCAGGTAATCGCCGGTTCGGGCCGACCACAGGCCGCCTCCGGAAGAGAAGAGCATCCGTGAGAGCGGGGCGGCGAAGTGCGCGTCGACGAGTTCCTCGATGGCATCGGGGGCATCCTCCAACGCCAGTTCCGTGCCCATGCCGCTCGGCTCGATTACCAGCGCGCCGTCCGCATCGGACGCCATCGTGGTCGAGTGGCGCTGCAGGCCGCCTTCAACGGGCGTCCACAATCGCCACATGCCTTCCACCCAGCGGAGGGTCCAGACGTCATCGATCAGCTGCCCGTCGCCCAATGTGCTGAATTCGACCATCCGCGCGGTGCCGCCGACGCCGCTCCGGTCGGTGTACGCGGCGGCAGTGACCAACGATTCCGGCCATGGTTTCACCACTGCGATCTCGTTCGCTGTGGTGTCCAGAACCGAGATGGACTCACTCGATCGGTTGGCAACAAAGCCAAACCCCGTCTCGGAGTCGATGGCGATGGCCACGGGGTCTGCCAGCACTTCGACGGTGGAGCCGGCATCGGCGCCGCGTGTGGACCCGACGGGGGATGCGGGATCGCGGAGGTCGACGATGAAGACATCGTCGTCGCCGAAGCGCGTCCGGGCATCCAGCGATTCGCGCAATCCAATCAGCCCCAGGGTCTGATTGACTTCGAGGCCGGATGCAAAGTTTGGGAGCGGCAAAGCCACGGGGTCGAGGGTGTCGATTTCGTTTGCTTGGTCCCCAAAGTCCACCGCGCTCCAGGGAATGGCCAGCAGGCTTCCCCCATCGAACACTTTGAACGGGTTCGCGTTTGTCACCAGCAGGGTCGGGTTGGTCGAATCGCCTGCGAACCGCAGGCTGTTGGGGCCCGCCAGACACGTGCCAATTCCGATCTGTCCGTATTCGTAGGTTTCGCTCGGATAATCGGCGCAGGTCCCCACATCGGGGAGCTCGGAGACGCGGACGCATCCAGATGCGAAAATGATGGTGGTCAAAACGTGGCGCATGGCCGATGCCCGTAGCCCGATGAGGGGGGTGTCGCCACAGTCGAGCGACCATTCTCCCGCGAGGATCAGAGGCGCTCGCCGAGGCCGACGAATCCCACGGTGATTTCACCGGCCGCACCGGTTCCCGCCGTCGTGAAGCGGAATGCCACGTGCTGGCCTGGACGGGGAATGTCCCTGCACGTCACGGCGACCCGCCCGGTCGCGTCTGGGGCGAGGTTCGCAACCAGGTCGCCCGGGTCTGCGCCCTGCCCGTACCGGCAGGCGCCGTACGCGACGCCATCGATGCTCAAGCGGCTCCGCGAGATGTCGACGCGGACGGGACTGGTGCCCGTGTTTGTGAGCGTCAGTTCAATCGCCAAGTCGATGCTGCGACCCGGTTCGGACGTCAAAATTGCGGTGGGCGTGTACCCAAGGGTGCCGTGGACCAGTTCTCCCGTCTCCACAGCGGCGAGGGGCACCGGCCCCTTCGGCATGCACGCGATCGAAAACAATCCGGCGACGAACCACATCACAGCAGGCCGAGGCTTGCGTGCGCCGCGGCGAGGCGGGCGACCGGCACTCGGAACGGTGAACAGCTCACGTAGTCGAGTCCGGCCTTGTGGAAGAAGCCCACGCCCGTCGGGTCGCCGCCGTGTTCACCGCATACGCCGACCTTGAGGCGCGCGTTGCTGTGGCGGCCGCGTTCCGTCCCCATTTGGACCAGCTGACCCACGCCGTCGATGTCAAACTTCGCCAGCGGCGAGTCCGAGAAGATTCCGGCGCCCAGATACGGGGTCAGAAACTTGCCCATGTCGTCACGCGAGAACCCGTAGGTCATCTGGGTGAGGTCGTTGGTCCCGAAGCTGAAAAAGTCGGCGTGCTTTGCAATGTCTTTCGCCAGCAGGGCCGCGCGGGGCAGCTCGATCATCGTGCCCACGCGGTAGTCGACGGATGCGCCCTGTTCGCTCATCACCTCTTCGGCGGTGGTGACCACATGCTCGCGGCAGACGCGAAGCTCGCCGTCGGTGGCGACCAAGGGAATCATGACCTCGGGGATCACCGTGATTCCGTCCCGGCTGACGTTCACCGCTGCTTCAAAGATCGCCCGCACTTGCGTCTGGTAGATCTCCGGTGCGGTGACGCCGATGCGGCAGCCGCGGTGACCCATCATCGGGTTCATTTCATGCAGTTCTTTCAAGCGTTCCTGGAGCACATCGGTTCGCACACCCAGGTCCTGAGCGACCGTGGTGACGTCTTCGGCCCGATCGGGCAGGAACTCATGCAGCGGTGGATCGAGCAAGCGAATCGTGACGGGGAGGCCGTCCATGGCTCGGAAAATCTCGGCGAAGGATGCCCGCTGGATGGGCAGGATCTCGTTGAGGGCCCGGATGCGCGTGCGGTCGTCTTTGGCGAGAATCATCTGGCGCATGGCGCGCAGTGCATCGGGTTGAAAGAACATGTGTTCGGTGCGGCACAAACCGATGCCGACGGCACCGAGCGATCGGGCCCTCGTCGCATCCGCACCGTTGTCCGCGTTGGCACGAACCTCGAGGCGGGCCTTGGCGTCCGCCCAGCCCAGCAGTTGCGCCATGGCGCCGGCGTCCGTGGGGGGGGCGAGGGTCGGGACTTTGCCCTCCATCACCTCACCGGTCCCGCCATCAATCGTGATCCAGTCACCCCGTCGAACCACGGTGTCGCCGGCGTAAAAGAGGGCGCGGGCGTAATCGACCACGATTTCGGAGCACCCGACCACGCAGGGGCGACCCATTCCGCGTGCGACCACGGCTGCGTGAGACGTCTGACCCCCGCGTGACGTCAAGATCCCGGTCGATACCGTCATGCCCTGGATGTCTTCGGGGCTGGTTTCCATGCGAACCAAGATGACGTCTTCACCGCGTTCGGCGAGCTCTTGGGCCTCGTCGGAATGAAACACCACTCGACCAGTCGCCGCACCCGGGCTGGCGTCCAGTCCCCGCGCAATGATTTTCTTGTTGGCTTCCGGGTCCAGCATGGGTCGGAGGACCAACTCCAGGCTCGCCGGATCGATCCGAGCGATGGCCTCATCGGATGAGATGAGGCCCTCGTCGACCATGTCGACCGCGATTTGAACAGCCGCTGCTGGAGACCGTTTTCCAGCGCGCGTCTGGAGCAGGTAGAGCTTCCCTTCCTCGACGGTGAACTCGATGTCTTGCATGTCGCGGAAGTGGCCCTCAAGCTTCTGTTGAATCCGGTCCAGTTCGGCATACACCGCGGGCATCGCCTCACTGAGTGGTGTGCCCTCTGTACCCGTCTGTTCGTTGGTGAGGGGCCCCGGTGTGTGGGTCCCCGCGACCACGTCTTCGCCTTGCGCGTTGGGCAACCATTCGCCGAAGAACGCGCGCTCGCCGTTCTTCGGGTCTCGGGTGAAGCAGACGCCGGTTGCCGAGGTGGCGCCCATGTTGCCAAACACCATGGCCTGGACGTTCACTGCAGTCCCGGTGTCATCTGGGATTCCTTGCGACTTTCGGTAGTACCGGGCCCGCGGCGTGTTGAAGCTGCGGAACACCGCGTTGGTTGCCAGTCGAAGTTGGTCTTCAGGGAGCGACGGGAAGCTTCCATGGCCTTCCACAATGACGTCCTTCAGCTTGGCCACCAACGTTTTCAGTTCGTCAAGGCTCAGCTCGGATTCTTCCCGCCCTTGCCGGACCTGGTCGGCCACCCGGGCGAACCGCGTGTAGTGAATCCCAAGCACAACGTCGCCAAACATGGTGATGAACCGTCGGTAGGAGTCCCATGCAAACCGCGGATTGCCGCTCTTGGTGGCCAGGCCTTCGACGGTCTCATCGTTCAGACCAAGGTTCAAGACGGTGTCCATCATGCCCGGCATGGACACGGGTGCACCGGAACGCACCGAGACCAGCAAGGGGTTTGCGGGGTCTCCGAACTTCTTATTGGTGAGCGCTTCGATGTGGGCAACGCCATTCAGGCACTCCTCCCACAGCGACTCCGGCCACTGTTCCTCGTGTTGGAAGAAGTGGACGCAGGCCGGTGTGGTGACGGTGAAGCCGGGAGGCACCGGAAGCCCAAGGTTG
>JAYZVA010000162.1:0-9254 GCA_036156175.1 Myxococcota bacterium | reverse complement strand
TGGTGTACAGTGAGTGAGATCTGATCCCTGCGGTTTTCGTTTTTTGAGGTGTGTATGCGTTTATCCTGGCTTTTATTTGCGCTGTTGGGCGCGGGCGTGGTTGGCTGTTCGGACGACCCAACACCGATCGGAACCGCCGATGCCGACGCTGACTCGGACGGCGAAGCTGATGGGTGGCCCGACGATCCACCCGCTGACGACTCGGACGCGGACGAGGGAGCCGTAGACGACTATGAAGGCGATGCTGCAGGCGAGTGCAGCGATGGCGCCGACAACGACCGCGACGGGTTGTTCGACTGCGACGACCCGGGCTGCGTTGGGTCTCCCGATTGCGCTCAAGGCGATGCCGATGCCGACGCGGATGCGGATGCCGACGCGGATGCGGATGCCGACGCGGATGCGGATGCCGACGCGGATGCCGATGCGGATGCCGACGCGGATGCCGATGGCTCACCGGCCGATGACGGCGGACCCGCTCCCGACGACGGCGGGCCGGCCCCCGATGACGGCGGACCACCCCCCGATGACGGCGGACCACCCCCCGATGACGGCGGACCACCGCCCGACGACGGCGGACCACCCCCCGATGACGGCGGGACACCCGATGACGACGGCCCCGTCGAGTGCGGAGACGACGGCTCATGCGGGCCCGGTGAAGTGTGTTTGACCACTCCCGATGGCGACAGCGTGTGCGAAACCCGCTGCGAGCCCGATGGAAGCTGCCCCTCTGGATTCGAGTGCATTGAAGAGAGCGGCGAGAGCATCTGTGTGGAAGAGTTGGGAGCCGATGATGGCGGACCGCCAGACGGCGATTTCGATGGCGGTCCCCCGGGCGACGGCGGGCCTCCCGATGACGGTGGCCCACCGGGTGGCGATTTTGATGGCGGACCTCCTGGGGACACCGGGCTGCCACCGATCGATTTTGACGGCGGTCCCCCCGATGGTGCGGACTTTGACGGCGCCCCCATCGACGACCTGGATTCCGACGGCGGCCCGCCGGCGGGTCCGGATTCGGGAAGCCCAGGGTGCACCGACGACTCAATGTGCGAACCCGGAGACGAGTGCGACCTCACAACGCTCACCTGCGTGCCCGGACCGGAGTGCTCCAGCGACTTCGACTGCGAGGGCGCGCTGGTCTGTCGCTTCGGCGAGTGCGTGGTCTTGGACGAGGGTGGTCCCGGTGCGGGTGACCCCGAGTGCTCGTCCACAGAGCCCTGTCCTTCCGGCCTGGAATGCGATGTGGCTGCCGGCATTTGCTTTGACCCGGATGCCGGAGGTGGCGAAGACGACGAGTTCGGTGATGAAGCCGCCTTCTGCGCGCCCACATGTGCCGTTGATGGCGATTGCCCATCCGGCTACCGGTGTGGGTCTGCGATCGGAGACACCCCAACCTGTGAACCGGGCGATGGCTTCGATGAAACCGAAGACGTGATTGTCGACTGCGACACCGATGCGGACTGCACGACGGCGTGTGGTGGATTCGGGTTGGACTGCATCTGCCTCGACCCCGGTGGCGGCGGATCGGGCCCCCCCGGGGGCGGCGATGGTCCGGGCGGGGGCGGTGACGGTCCCGGCGGTGGCGGCGGGGGAAGCGGTGTGGCCTGCACAACGGCAACCGCAGCCTCGGTCTGCGGCGAATGCGAGTTCTGCTTCGTCGATGTGGCTTCTGGAGCGGAAGAGGGCGTCTGCGAGATTGACGCATTCCTCGACTGCGAAGGCGATGGCGGAGCCGACGGTGGCGGCGGAGGTGGTCCGGGCGGCGGTGACGACACCGCAGAGCCCGGCGACGATGGAAGTGAGCCATCGGGACTGTGCGCGGGATCCGCGTCGGACGCCTCCCTCATCACGAGCTCGCTGCCCGGGCACCTCGACTTCTGGGGCTCGATGGCATCGATGGAGTCGGCCGCATGGTACGTCAACGATGACGGCGCCATGTTCCTGATGGCCAGCGATGCCGCGGACACCTGTGCAGAAGCGGCGGACATGATTGCCGGCGACTACTCGGGCGTCGGATTTTTGGTGCGCTGGCTTGGCTTCTCGACCAGCGACCTCGTGAGCGGCACGTACACGCCAAGCGGCCCGGATGCGGACGTCTTTCCGAAGGTCGAAGCGTTTGCGTACGATTACCTTTCGGATGGACGCCATGTTGGGTCATGGCTCGACACGGGGTTTGTCCAGATCGTCGGCGATGTCATCGCGGGTGAGCCGCTCGATTTCTCGGTTCAGCTCTCCGACTCTACTTCTGGGAGCGGCGGCGAGATCGATGGGCGCGGGTCCAACCAGGCATGTTTCTGCTCAGACATCGAGGCGAGCGGTGACGTGCGGTTCCCAGAGCCGTGATCGGCGAGCTTGAGTAGAATCAAAGCGGCCCAGGGATTCCTGGGCCGCTTTTTATTGGAGGAGCATTTACAGTGATTGCATTGGTTTTTGTTTTGGGTCTGGTGGGCTCAGCCGTTGCGGGGTCGCCAGAGTTGAAGGCCAATGGCGCCGTAATGCTCGACGGCCGCCACACGCCCGTCTATTGGGACGACGGAGACACCTTCAAGGTGGTGGAAACGGGTCAGTCGGCTCGGCTCGAAGGTTTCAATGCACTGGAGAGCTACGGGCCGGTTCACCGCTTTGGCGCCGGCCCAACCGAGCTGGCCGCCATCGCACAACAATCAACCGAGCATGCCAAAGGTTCGGTCTGGAATTGCCAGGTCCAACCTGGAAGCGGGGGCTACGGGCGCATCCGCGTAGCGTGCCTTGACCTTGCCAAGTCGCTCATTGAGCGCGGCCTCGCCCATGCCTTTTCCATGGATGGCCCGGCCGCAGCCCCGCTGCTCTCCGCCCAGCGGGCAGCCATTGAGTCGAGGGTCGGCATGTGGCAGCAGGGGGCGCCACAGGCCATCGTCACATCCGTCCACTCGTTGGATGAGAGGCCCAATCAAGCCGAGACCTACAATCGGGTGGTCGACACGCGCTCTGGGGAGAGCACAAAAGTGGTTCACGACCACACCATTGCGGCATGCCGCTGGGTATGCCATCAAGGCAGCTGTTTGCTGTACGTTCCATTTTCTCAGCGGTACGCTTCGCAAGCAGCGTGGTGTCTGCGATGAGCGCGCTGCCTCCCTTTCACCTCGCGTTTCCCGTGGACGACCTGGAAGAAGCAAGGCGCTTTTTTTGCGAGCTGCTGGGGTGCAGTGTGGGCCGTACTTCGGACCGGTGGGCGGATTTCAATTTTTTCGGCCATCAAATCAGTGCCCACCTTGTCGATGCGGCCGATCGGATCGAGGTGAACACCGTCGACGGAGACGCGGTGCCCGTGCGGCATTTCGGAGTGATTTTGACCTTGGGTGAGTGGAGAGCGTTGCGCCTTAAGTTGGAAACATCGGGCGCGGAGTTCATCATCGAGCCGAAGGTGCGATTCGAGGGGCAGGCGGGGGAACAAGCAACCATGTTTGTAAAGGGCCCCAGTCGAAACGCGATCGAATTCAAGGCGTTCGACGATGCCCAGCGGATCTTTGAACGATGAAGATCATTGGGGCAGGGCGGGTTGGAGGTGCCCTTGCGGCCGCTGCTGCCGATCGTGGTGTGGCTGTCGACGCGATCGATCGGGCGACAGGATGGGAGCACTTGGCGTCACCGACCAGCGATCCGATCCTGGTGTGCACGAACCCCGATGACCTTTTGGGTGTGATTGAACGGGTTCCATCCGCGCGAAAACCCGATCTCGCATTCGTGCAAAACGGCATGATCGACTCCTTTCTGATCGACCATCGCCTCGACGATTGCACCCGCGGCCTGCTGTACTTTGCTGTCCCCAGTCGCGGCATGCCGGTTCAACCGGGTGGCGCCTCGATCTTCACAGGGCCGCACGCACCCAGCATCGTGAAATGGTTTCACGCAATTGGGTTGGAGGCCAGGTGCGTGGATCGGCAGTCGTTCACTGCTGAGATGGTGGAAAAGCTGATCTGGAACTGCATTTTTGGGTTGTTGGGAACGGTCAAAGGGGCACCAGTTGGGTCACTCGTGTCCCGGGAGCGCGACGCCATCGATGCGTTGGTTAATGAGCTGGTTGCGGTATCCGATTGCGTTCTTGGAACCCGCCTTGATGCTGGACCGCTGGGCAACAGGCTGTGCGCTTACAGCATGACGATCCCCGATTACACGGGTTCTTTGAAGCAGCTCAGGTGGCGGAACGGATGGTTCGCGGCAGCGGCCGAACAACACGGCGTCGCCACGCCGGTACACGACGCCTTCCTGCGCGATGCGGGCGCGGCCGCGCGCTGAACGCGCAAGCAAGAGGGGTCACGCCGCATGAGACCCAGGTGAGCATCCCTGGCCGCTGCATTTCGCCGGTTTTTTTCGGCTTAGAACGGAATGAAGCAGTCGCCCCCATCAAAGCGGAACGCGGAGCAGTACAGGTCGTAGGCTGCAAACCAGCCTCCCGAGTCGCACCAGCCGTCGCCGATGGAGGCAAGGGCATCGGACTCTGTGACGCAGTTTGAGTCGCAATCGTAGACCCTTCCTTCCCCACAGCATTCGCCTGGCGAGTCACTGGATGGAGTTCCGGTGAAGTCCGCGCATTCTTCGACGTCGGCATCCGCATCCGCATCCGCGTCGGCGTCCGCGTCTGCGTCCGCATCTGCGTCCGCATCGCCGCCGCTGCCAGACTCACAATCGCCGCCGTCAAACCCGAACGCTTCGCAATCCAAATGCGCGCCGTAGGGGGCCAACTCGCCGTCGCAAAAGCCGTCGCCGGTGTAGGCTTCTGCCATGCCGGCATCGATGCACGTACCGGTACAGTCGTAGACCCGCGCTCCCGACTCGCAGGCCTCGCCAGGCGTCGCATCGGCGTCCGCATCGGCATCGGCATCGGCGTCCGCATCGGCATCGGCATCGGCGTCCGCATCGGCGTCGGCATCGGCGTCGGCATCGGCATCGCCGTCGGGTCCGCCGCCACAGTCACCGCCGTCGAATCCGAACACTTCGCAATCCAGGTGCGCGCCGTAGACCGCATACTCGTCGTCGCAATAGCCATCTGAAGGCCAGGAGTCTGCCCACTCGGCACTGATGCACGTACCGGCACAGTCGTACACCGAGCCGTCAGACCCACAGGCCTCCCCGGGCATTGGGTCCGACGTGCCGTCATCCGTGCCGCCGCCGTCGTCATCCGCGGACCCGGTGTCCGCCGCATCGCCGGTATCGGACGCACCACCGGTGTCGGCAACGTCGGTGGTGCCCGTTGTGCCACCGCCGCACGCGCAGCACAGGGAAGCCGAAATGAAATCATCGTCGTCGTAGGCACCACAACGGTCGGAATCTTCGGAGTAGTCGTCACACGACCCTCCGGCGCTGTCAGTCGCGGCATCATCGGAATCGCTGCAGACCGCGCAGTCGCCCCCGTCGAAATCAAACTCAGCGCACGAAATGTCCGGCCCGCCAAACCAACCGGAGCCGTCGTCGCACACGCCATCACCGGGCCACTCCTCAAGCCAAGTTGACCCAAAGTGTTCGCTCTTGAAACACTCCAGGCCGCAGTCGTAGTGACCCGCTTCCCCGCCATCAATGCACTCGGCGCCGATTTCGGGTGGGATTGCCGGCGTACCGCTCCCGTCGGATGCGCAGTCGCCACCGTCGAAATCAAACTCCGCACATGAAATGTCTGGCCCACCGAACCAGGCGGTTCCGGCGTCGCAAACGCCGTCTCCAGGCCACTCATCGTACCAAGCGGACCCGAGGTACATGTACTTGAAGCACTCGTAGGTGCAGTCGAAGTAGCCGGGTTCACCATCGTCGTCACAAGCCGCACCGGGCGTGACTTCGTCACTGGCATCGGCATCGGCATCCGCATCGGCATCGGCATCCGCGTCGGCATCGGCGTCACCATCGGCATCGGCATCGGCATCTGCGTCGGCATCCGCATCGGCATCCGCATCGGCATCCGCATCGGCATCCGCGTCAGCATCTGCGTCGGCGTCGGCATCGGCATCGAAGTCGGTGACTGTTCCAGTATCGTCCTTGCTGCCACAGCCAACAGCCAACGGAATCATGAACAACGACATCAGTGCCAGACGCATGGGACCCCCAAGTGAAGTGAGTCTACGCGAAAAGGACGACAGGCCACAAACTCAAGCCTGTTCGAGCCAGCATCGTCCCTGACTATCGATCCGTGAGCGTTCTCCAACTACACGGACGGTGGGATCAAGCGGTAGCGACACACTTGGTCGATGTGGAATCAACCGTCCAGGAAATCCGGGTATTGGAGCCGAACCCGATGTTCCTCGCCGACAGCTGCGGGATCGAGCGCGACCTCGGTGCCATCGGGCCACTCCACGGTGATGCTGTCTGCGCACGCGGCATCCCCCAGGCCAAAGTGCATCCAGCGGGTATCCTCACTGTTGTAGGTTCCCCTGCTCGAGTGCTTCTCCTTCACCCAGATCCGGTCCCCCGCCGTGATCGTGATCCGGGTCCCAAAGGCATCTCGATGAACCACTTCTCCATCTCCTTCCACGGAGAAGGAGAGCCAGCGGTTCTGGTCGCCGATGTCGTTTCGAAAAAGGAAATTCGGCCGACCACCGCCCTGGTCGCGCCCCCCCACCAATAGATCCAGATCCCCGTCCGCATCGATGTCAGACCAGGCGTGATTCTGCGCCCCCTTCATCCGCTCGGTGTCGGTGTCGTCCAGGTCGTTGATTCCACTCACAACGCCCATGCTCTCGAACTCACCGCTCTCGGTCTGGCGCAGAAGCCCGAACCAGGCGTGTTGATCCGGCTCCGCATAGGCCGCCTCATACTTGGTGTCTCGTGACACGCTCAGATCCGCACGGCCATCGTTATCGAAGTCGACGATGGCGCCGTCGATATCTCCCTCGTTGAACACGATGCCAACCTCCCGGCTCACATCGGTGAATCCCCCCGCGCCATCGCCCAGCAGCAGCCGGGTTGGGTCGGACCACATCCGCGCGAAGTCGGCGCTCGAGGGGTGGGAGATGCTCGTCACGAAGGCATCCATGTGGCCATCACCATCCACGTCGGCACAGTCCAGACCAAAGCTGTTCGCACCGGTCCAAGTGGCGGGCAAGGAATCCGGCTGATCATCGAGGCCGTACCCGGTCTCTGCCACCCAAGGATTGCCCCTGGAAGACGCAGCGAATCCGGCCTCCAGCCCGATCTCGCTAAAGGTCCCTCCGTCGTTTCGCCACAGGGCGTCATGGCCCAGGTCCAGGCTCACGCCATAGTGTGCTGCCAGCACATCTACATCGCCGTCCTCATCCACATCGCAGGTCGTGAGGCCATTGGTGGGCTGGCGGTTCCGCCCACCAAGGCCGCCCGTCACCGGTGTGAAGTGGCCGTCGCCCGATCCCCGATACAGCTGGTCCGGGTACCCCGCAGCGGTCCCCCCATTGCCAACGAACAGGTCCACATCGCCATCGTTGTCGAAGTCGGCAAACACCGCGCTGGCCGCCAGCGTGGTTTCGCTCTCCACCCCGCTCTGCTCCACCTGCGAGAACACCGCGTTCCCATCGTTCAGCCAGATGCCGGATCGGTGATCCCCGTAGTCAGCGAGGTCGAGCCCTGCGAACAGGTCCTGGTCCCCATCGTCGTCAACATCGGCAAACGCGAAGAACCCCGCCTGCACATCGCGCAGACCCGACGCATCGGAGTGATCCGCAAAGCGCCCGTCGCCGCGGTTGAGAAACACCAGGTGCTCCATGGGCACCCCATTCTGCGCATTCGGGTACAGGCTGTGCATCACGACATCGTCCAAGCCATCCCCATCCAGGTCGGCAAATGCCAGGCGGCTGTGATCGTTGATCCTCATGCCCTCAGGGGGATCCGTCTCAAAGTTGTCCAGCTGGATCCCGCTGGCCTCGGAGATGTCGGTGAAGAAGTCCGTGTCTGGCCGTACGGTGCTGCGGCTATCGCACACCGCCGGCTCCGGGTTGCCCTTGCAACCGCAACCGAGCGCAACGAACAACAAGAACAGCCACCTCATGCCACCACCCACTTGCAGTCAAACCTCATCCCGCTCAGGAAACATAACGGAAGGGGGATGCCGAACAGGATCCGCAGTTCAAGCCTGCCTGCCAGAACCCCAAACCATCCGACGTCAGCACCGCCCACGTCGGGTGTTCAGTTGCACACAAGCCACGACAAAACGTAAACTACCGCTCCGTTGGTCTCCCCCCCCAATTGGGATCGTGCACAGGCTGTTCTGGCTGAGCCAGAGCACAGGTCACGATGGGTGATCGTCCCCCTTGTCCTGTTGGACCGATTCAACTTTTCAGGAGTGGCTCTTGCGAAAACCCCGCCAGTTCATCTTGATCGGTGCTGGAAAGGTCGGTCGGGCCCTCCTTGATGATATTCCGCTGAACTGGATCGTTACGGTGGTTGATATCGACCCACAGGCGCTGGCTGCCGTGCCGGAAGACCATGGTGGACAGACCATCTTGAAGATCCAGGGCGATGCCACGAGCCGCCTGGTACTGGAGAAGGTCGGACTCACTCCTCGTTCACAGGTCGCGATCCTCACCGGTACAGACGATGTCAACAGGGAGATCGCCCGGCTCATCCATGGCCACTTCCAGGTCGACGATCTGGTCTGTCTTCTCGACACGGCGGATGACCTGGACGCCATCGGCCTGAACCCGAGCCAAATCGCCTTGCGGGCCGTGGCTTCGGCTCGGCTGGCCATGACCCATTTCTCCCAGAGTGAGCATCATCTGATCACCGATCAGCTCGCCCGGGGCGAGATCCGGGTCTTTCAGGTCCTGCCGGGCTCAGGTGCGGTGGGGCGCAGCTTGGGCAGTCTCAAGCCGAAACGCTGGTTGGTGGGGGCGATCTATCGTGAAGAAAAGCTCCTGGTGCCCCATGGTGAGACCATCGTGGAGGCTGGAGATCGGGTGATGCTCCTCGGTGAGGCTGATGTGGTCGAGAGCGTCGCCCGCCACATGCACGGCTCGGAAGCGGTCTTTCCCATGCAGTACGGAAGTGCAATCGGCGTCTTGGGTACAGATGAACAGGCCACCAAGGAAGGGGAGTGGCTCGAGAAGAAGACCCAGGCCGATGCGCTTCACACCCTCGACGCAAAACAGTTCAACCCCAATCGAAACAGCGCTGAAAGCATCGCACGCCATATTGCCGAACAGGAGATTGGACTGTTGGTCCTCGACAGTCGACCCCTTGGACTGGGTGTGCGACTCGGCCTGCAGCGCTCAAAGCGACACGATCTCATCACCTCGGGCCGGATCCCCGTCCTCATCGCACGG
>JAYZVA010000161.1:0-36771 GCA_036156175.1 Myxococcota bacterium | reverse complement strand
GCTTGATCTGGCCGATGACTACAGCCGCGGCTCCGCCGATGATGCCGCGCTCGAGGCGCTGGAGCGCGCGGTCAACTTGGCCGACCAACACCCAACGTCGCCGTTGTTGTGCGAGGCCCTGATCCGCCTGAGCTTCGCCTTGTTGCTTCGGGGCAAGCGTACCCGCGCGTTGCCCGCGTTGCAGCGCGCGCACGCCGTGTCCATGGAACTGGACGATGACCTGTCCATCGTCATGACCGGAGCACCGCTCGCTGCGATTCGACTGGACGAAGGCGACCTTGCTGCGGCGGAGCGCATTGCCGAACGCATGCTGGTGTCCGGCGCACGCCGGGGCAACTGGTTTGCGGTGGTGGACGCCCACATCACGCTCAGCGCGATTCAACTCAGAAGCAGCGGGCCCACCATGGCCATCGCGCAACTCGTTCAGGCGGTTGTTGGACTGCGCGACCTGGTGCCGGCCGCCGCACTCAACCTCCTCAAGGGTCGGCTTGCAGAGTTGCGAAACGAACTTGGCGCCCAGGCCTTCGACCGTCATTATTCGAGCGCGGTTCAGCAGAAGGAAGGCGCAGCGCCGCTCAACTGAAGCGCGCGCCACAAACGCAGACTCGGCCGTCCTTCCCCGAGTGGACCGCGATCCAGTGCGACTGACACCCCGTATGGAAGAAGCGCCCACACTGAGCCGGACACTCCACCCGATGTTCGGGCCCCACATCCTCCCCGCAGATGCCGCACGGGACCACCGCCGCGGTCGTGTCGGCCGGAGCAGCCTCTTCGGAGGCCTTGGCCGGCAATGGTTCCACCGCGCCCCACCAAGCCAACCACCCGGTCAACACACCCATCAAGACGAACAAGAGCGCCGCGACTGCCCGACCGGTGCTGTGAGTTGGAACCCCAGCGGCCCCAATCATGCCCACCGTCAGCGCAAGCAGGGCGCACGGCACCGCCACAGCCATCGCGGTCAGTGGAATCCTCAGGCCGTTTGCCCGACCTTCGGGCCACGCATGCCGGGCAAATCCGGAACCGAGCATGCCAAGACCGAGGGCTGGAAAGACCGTGACCCACTTGCTGGCGTCCAACGACAGCGCCACTCCCCACCCCAGTGCCCATGCCGCAATGCCGGACAACCGCAAGAGCAACAGCCCCATTCCGGTGGTTCGATAGCCGCGATTTTCCGGGTAGGCCGGGGGCCGCTCCATCACCCCGGATCCGGCCGGCGGTTCGGGGAGCAGGTACACCAATTCGCCATCGACCACATTGAGTTCCGCCAGGTTTTCCCCATCGCCAATGAGGCGACCCCGCGCCCGGAGCCAGTACAGTCGCCGGCGGCCGTCCGTCCAGTAGGCGTTCAAGCCTGCGTCTCGCGCGATTCGCTGCGTGAGATCCCGTGCCGGCAGGTACGTCGGCACCTGCAGATCCAGCGTGAACGGCTGCATGTCAACGACCTGCACGCGCACGGTGACAACCTGACTGTCAGTGGACATCATACGAGTGTACTACCGCTGAGCCTCGACCGTTTTTTCCAACTCGTCGGAGATCTTGCCCAACGGCTGCAGCAAGCGCTCGAACTTGTCGAACCATTTGAGCCATACTTCATCGCCCTGGTCTGTTCCGGGTACTTCGGCGTTGACGCGGCGGACAAACTCTTTGAACTTTTCGATCCGCTCGATGGTCTTGGGCAGTGGGCTGTAGAAGTCGTGCGCGTAGCCGATCAACGAGCCCGCCACTCGGTAAAGCACGCGGTCGGAGGTGCCCTCTTCGATCAGGAGAAACTCGCTCGACACCAAGGCCGATTGGAAGGCCTGCACCGAGATGCCCAGCTCCTTCAACAGCGCGGTTCGAAACAGGTTCTGAACCACGGTCTTGTTGACTCGAATGAACTCGACCACCCGCGGCTTCAAGTAGCTTTCCGCCGCACGCGACTGCCGCCCGCACCGCGGCACAGGCAACTTGACCTGCACCATGCGTCCCAGCCGAACGTTGATCCGACACAGGGCCACAGCGTCGGCGGGCTCGTCCTCAATCGAATGGAGCCGCGGGGCGACCGACTCCATGATGCGGGCGGGCTGGGTCTCGGCGGTGTCAAAAACGGGGCGGCTTGCCTCGTCGACGGCCTCTTCGACGTGGAACAGCCACAGCATGTACTCGCCATCCTTCTTGGGAACCTCGAGCGGCACCTTCACCGGCTCCGCCAGCAGCACGGCTTGACCCATGCCCGTGATGCCGTACCCCGCTTCGATCACCGCACTGTACTTCTTGCGGCTCTGGCCGATCGAGACCTGCAAGCCTTGGACGATGCCATGGCCATGCATGTACAGGTTGTGCCGCTGGCGATTGTCTCGCTGGTAATTCTGTTCGTCCAAAAGGTCAGTGGCCGTGAGGCAGAGGCCTTCGAAGGGGCGGATTCGAACCAAGTTTTGCTCACTCATGGGGTTCCTCTGTTCGCGAAGCGTCGCTGTCGTCGAACTGCAAGGTGAAAGAAATGTGGGCCGGTTTTTCGCGGGTCACAATTTGGGTGATCCGTCGGAGCACGGCGGGGGCCCGCTCTCCAAAACGGCGCCGGAATGCCGCCTTGTTTTCAAGCCGAAGAACAAAAAATGTCCCCGTCTTCCGGCCCTCGCGCTGCAGAAAGTGCGCCGGAGGTTCGCCGCGCAGGTACCGCTCCTCGACGGTGCCGCCGCCCGCCAGCGTCATCCCGCCCACCACGCACGGTTGAGGCGGACGGTGTTCGTCAATGACGACCGGGGCGCTGGTGAGCACCCGGATCATCTCTTCGATCCCGGCGCGGGTTCCGCGGGTGCGGTGCAGCCGAATGGACCGCCGCACCAACTCCCGCTGTTGGTGCAGTGGAAGGGCTTCGTCCAAGGCGAAGTTCACCCACGATGACAACCACGGCAGAAACTTCGGGTTGACCACCATGGGATTGGTCATCGCCGGGAGCTCATCAATCCGTTCCGTCACGGTCGTCATCAAGTGCTGAAAGATGAACAAAAACTGCCGAAAATGGTCGGCGTTGTGCGCCTGAACCTCCGACAAACTGACTTGCTCATCGCCTCCGTACTGCCGCATGGCCCGCTCGGTGATCCGCTGCACATCCCGGGTCGACGCGGGTGCAGCCCCCTGGAAAACGCCGGGCAAAAACCGCAGGTAGCTGGCCACAGGAACGTGCAAGATGAGCACATCGCGGGGCTGGAGTGGCGGCACGGGGCCGCCAAACTCGTTTTCGATCCGCGCGTGCACCTCGACCAAGTCGTCTGGAGTGAAGTAGCTCGCAGGGCTGCCGTCCGGCAGCAACCGGTCTGCCACGACATGAATGGTGCTGCTCCCGTCTTCCGGCTTCACTTCGATGGCACGAACCCGTCCCGGGTCTTCGCCACGGCCCGCTTCCACCAACCGATAGGTGACCCGATTGCCCAAGTGGCGTCTCAGATACATTCGGGCTTCCTCGACTGGAAAGCCAATCCGCACAATCTGCTCGAGATAGGCGTAGTCACCGGTGGACCGCACCGGGGGAAGGCTCCCAAATCGTTGGGGGAGGTTGGCGCTCACCAGGTGTTTTCCTCGGTTCGAATCCGTATCCGAAGCACATCGAACAAATCGTGGGCCGTCAGCACCAGCTCGGAGGCGCCCTCTCCTTGCTCCCATCCCGGGAGCGGACGCGGTCCGGTGCCAACATCGCCGTACAGCCTCACATCGGACACATGACGGACCTCGGCGATGTCGCTCACCATCCGAGCGAAGTCTTGGGCATAGAGCGTTCCACCAAACGCCCACCCTTCGCGATCAATGCCGCCTTCGTAGGGGTCAAGAAAGGCTCGAACCCACGCCTCAGCGAGTTCGCGCACCTGAATGACATTGGCATTTGGCCGCAGTCGCAGCGACACGGAGATGTCAATGGGCTTGAATGCTGCCAGTCGAACGGATGGGTTTACGTTGATGAGGCACCGCCGCTTGAGGTGGCTCGCCACGTGGTCCCGCAGTCCGGCGGAGAGAAACGGGTCCGGAACGCGCTCGCCCGCGCGACGATGCGGAAGAATTACCACCTCCACTTCGCCATCATCGCCCATCCGTCCGCTGCAAGCCGCTCGAGCCACCTCGCCGCTCGACTGCTTGGCAATGACCTCAAAATCCGACTGGGTCACAGCCCGATCCCGGCTGGTGAGCAGGGTGGGGGCTCGGCGGACAATCTCATCGATGGTCTCGGCATCGCGCCCGCCCGCAGCGGGGAGCACGTTGTTCACCAACACCGAATCGCCCAGGTTGTCCGCAATGTGAATCTCACCGGGACCGACATTTCCACGCGCCCCCGGCACCACGCGATAAAGCTCGACGTGGATGTTGTTGGAGCCCACGGGCGCCATCCGGCCACGGATGCCGTTCCCAAAGGTCAGCGTTCCTTCGACCGGGTCCACAACAAACACGCGGTCGTCCTTTCCACTGGTCAACATGTCCGTCGGCGAGACCCGGCGCCACTCGTTGGTGTCGCCGTTTTCCTCGCGGATGGAAACCACGATGTCTCGAAACGCGTTCGGACGCGGGAACAGCGACATCGATTCGTTTTCCTCGTGAATGAACAGCGGCCGTCGAAGCAACTGCACGACCTGACTCGGCACCCCGTACCCGGAATACCGCTCCGTCCGCATGGTGTGAACGTTCACGGCGTCCACGGTGTTCAGCATGATGTGGGTCACCGGGGGCATCTGCGGTATCCGGTCGATGCTTTCGCCTTCGGGAAGCGTAAAGCGGCCCCTCAGCCAGAAGCCGTCTTCGGCCACTGTGGGGACTTCCGGCAACGCGAATTCGAGGGACCCGGTGCGGTTCAGACGGAACGACGCTGGCGACCCGCCTTCGCTGTCGTTCAGCAACTGAAGCCGCTGCCAGCCGGCCCCGCTTCGACGCTTCTCGAGAAACTCCCACTCCACGTTCAGGTCGTCCGGAAGAAAGACTTCCCCGCGACACCGAAACTGGATGGTGTGATGCGCGCCTTTCGGGAGCGGGCGATCGAACTCCAAATACAGCGCTTGGTTCGGCTGCTCGATGTCAATGAATCGGTAGAACGGGTAGTGCTCGCCGAGTCGTCCCGATGACTGGGTCACCACCCGGGTGAGCCGACGATTCCGCTCGCGGTAGTCGAGCTGGGCCATCCGGGGCCCGGGCAATGGCTCCTCGTAGGTGTCGTCCCCCATTGTCTTGTCGACACCAATGTTGACGGCGTAGATTCGCGGCACGATGGGGTGAGTCTCTTTCTGTTCGTCTTGGCCGGAGAGGTTCGACTTCATCAACTCAATCCGAAGCCAAGAGGTCTCCACTTCCCCCAGGCGGTGACGCGCCAAGTCCTTCAGGTGTTTCTTCGGTTCAATGACCAGCCGTATTTTCCGCCGTGCTTCCCGCTTTGCCCCATCCTTGTCGATGTCTGCAAAGGTGAACTTCGCCCATTTCTTGTTCCGGCTGTACACGACGCGCCACGAATCTTCGGCGCGGTAGCACAACTGCAGGTTGTACAAGTCCGTGGGTTCCGCCACCAGCTCGCCATTCATTTCGAACGCGATTTCAAGCTCAACCACGACCGGGGTGCCATTTCGATTGTCGAACACATCGGAACCGATGAAGAACTTTCGACCGATCGTGGGCGGCAAAACCGGTGAAATCTGAAAGGGCGACCAGGGGCCTTCCGAAGCGGGGAGCGTCTCCAGTCGTCGCACGTCCTCTCCGCACATCAGCGAGGTGCGCACCGGGCGCTGCCAGTTCAAGTCCAAATCAAGGTCGGGGGCAAGCCCCCGCAAAAACGCGGTCTCGACGCGTTCAGCGCGCAGGTTGAATCCGTCGGTGGCCATGTCGGTCAAGGGACCGGTGAGCGTGATCTGAGTGCCCTCCGAGCGCACGCGGTCCGCTGGGATCTCTTCCCAACCCTCTCCGCGTCGGTAGTACCATCGATACCGGGGGAGGTACCCGTGAAGCCCCGCGGGCAGGCTCCGATCCACCAGCGCAAGTCGCACGGTCCAACCGCCCCGAACGGGGGGCATGTCTTGCATGAAAAACTCAAGCGTTCGGCCCGATGCACGGACACGCCAGTTGTGAAGCGACCGCTCAGACCCGCCCCGGTCATCCGCCCAGCGGATCTCCAAATCGTCCATCATGCGGTTGGCGAGCCAGCGCTCGTAGTTGAGCCGTCCGCGAATCCACCATCGGTTCTCCGACACGGCCTGCGGCAGGTCGAAGACCTGATCGCCCATCCCCATCGTCTCAATCGGCTTGATGCCCGTAAAGTCTGTGACCAAGCTCAGTTCCCGCATGCCCAGTTGCTCATCGCGCTCCTCTGTGAGCTCAATGGGCACCCATCCCTCGGCAGTGGGGTATTCCCAGTCGAAGAAAGGGGTGAGGCTGAGGGAATCCGGACCGGCACGACGAACTTGCAGCCGTCCCCGTGGCCCCGATGCATCGGGATCGAGGTTCATGAGTCGAAAATCATCGTGCGCGACGTACAGGTATTGGTACGGCGTGTAGGCTTCCGGCCCATCTTCGACTCCGTCGAGCGCAAACAAGGGTGCGCCCTTGCCGGACGCGAACGTGACCACGCTGCGGCCATCCCCCAATCGTCCAAATGGCAACTCGCGGACCGCTGGGGCGCTTCCACCCTTCACCGACATCACCCTGGTGATGCGCGAGTCGTGAACGGTGATCCCTTCGACGGTGACCATCTCCAGCGCCGGTGAGTCCTCGCGTTGACGGGTCGAGACGGTCGTTTCCGCAGGCAGGTCAAACGGCTGCGCCCCGTTGAGGGAAAACGTGACGGGAACGATCGATGGATTCGCCCGCTGGCGCTCTTCTCCGATGAAATTCAGGAAGTGAATGTAGGTCTTGTCTGGAACCCGATTGAGTCGGTAGATCGTGAGCTCGGTCATCCACGAAAACAACTGAACCAGCGTCATCCCCGGATCCGCATTGCTCAGGTTGGTCCACTCGGGACAGTACTGCGGGATCAACGACTCCGCTTCGGCCAGGATGTCTTCGTAGCGGCGGTCGTCGAGATTGGGGGGTTTAATAGGCATGCTTCACATGGATTCAGGAAATCAGGTCAGCGGCGGTCCGTGTTGGATACCACATGGTCAATCGATTGTACTTCGCCGGTGGCGACGATCTGGTAGACGACTTCAATGCGCAGCGAGCCGGTGTCATCGGGCGCGGCGCTGACGGTCTTCACCTCCACACGCGGCTCCCACTTTTCCAATGCATCCCGCACGTGGCCTTCTGCGATCACGGCGGTCGATGACGTGTTCGGCGCAAACAACAACTCGTGGATTCGGCACCCAAACTTGGGCAGCATCTGACGCTCACCGGGGCGCGTGGCCAAGATGATGCTGATGCACTGCCGAATGTTCTCCTCGTGTTCGGAGAACGCGACGGCCCCGGAGGCGGCATCGAAGCGGAACGGGAAGGCCCAGCCCCGGCCCAAGAAATCCTTCTGCGAACTCATGTCACCCCAAGTCAGGTGCCCATTGTATTGGAACAGAAGGTCAATTCGGTGGTGTACCCCGTTCTCGACGACACAATGTGGCGCGTGGCAATGATGAAGTACTTTCCGTTTTGACCCTCGTTGAGTCCCGAGAACTCAACCATGGTGCCGGCGCGAACCGTGTCATCGCCTTGAATCGACGCTGTTCCGCGGCAAAACTGACGGGCGAGACGCTCCATCTCCACCGTCGCCAGCGCCTTGGCCACAATCTGCGTCTGCACTGGAATGTCTGTGACATAGGCCACCGACTCGCCAAAGCAGGCCGCCAAGTCCACACCCAGCTCCCCGCCACCTATCGGGACCAAGTCGGCCGAGGTCGCAGTCCCCTGCACTTCGATCTTCATGCCGGGATTCCAGCCACGGACCACCACTTTCTGGACTTGGTCGACGCTGTTGTAGGCAAACCGCACCGAGCGGAGGCTCTCGCCCATCTTGACCGATACGCCTTGACCCTCAAATGTGGGCTTGCGGAAGACCAATAAGTCACCGTCCACTCGGAGAATTCGTTGATTTCGAGCCGCCAAACGCTTCAAGAAGGCCACATTGCTCTCGTTTCGCTGGAGGATGTACCCGCGCACCGCGAGCGTGGTGTCCACGTCCACCTCCAGGCCGCACTCCGCACCGACCTCCTGGACAACCTGAGAATCGGTCCGCTGCTCCCAAAACCGCGTCTTTCGACCGCGTCCCAGGCGGTGCATGTGGTCGAGGGCGCGGACGGTGATTGTCGTTCCGCCGCTCGCTTGGTAGCCGGGTTCCAGCGCGGTGATCTCTCCTTTGAAGATGGGCGCTCCCCCCTTTCCCAGCTTGGCTTCCACGGGATCGCCAATGGAAAAGTTCCACTCCGGCTGGGTCTCCGTCCCGCCCAACTCGCACACCAGCATGGTCACCATGTCCACGTGGTCTTGGACTTCAACCCGCTGCATGCCATCTTGCTCGTTTTGCAAAAACTGCCGGCCACCGATGGTCACTTCGTAGGCTGGTGCGGAACTGCGCTCCTTGGTTGTCGACATCTCGCCCCCTAGAACTTGTCCCAAACTGACGCAGGCACTCCCGGCAGGGCCTTCCTCGCCTCGCGCTTAATGACGGCCTGAATCCCCGCCTTGACGTCTTCGAGGGGGTTGTCCCACCCATTGTCCGCGCAGAGTTTTTGCACCGATACGCCGTGCTTGTGCGCCAGCGACGAGGCGGTGTCTCCGGCCTGGACCGTCACCAGCTGGGTCGGTGCACTGCCGTAGCCCGCACGGGGTCCCGGCTCTCCGTCCGCAAATCGTCCCGGTTTCCACTCTTTCATTTTGAGCGATACCTTTGCCCGGATCGGCGTTCCCGTAGACGAGAACATCATGTAGGACACGTTCAAGGACTCGAAGACCCCTTTCATTTTGAAGTCGCCCCAAATGAAGTCCACAATGGGTGGGCGCGACTTGTCGATTGTTCCCGCTTCGCCTCCGACCGGCTTGACATCGGGATTGGTCAACGAAAGCAACCGATTGACCCATACCGTCCGGACATCGGACTGGTCGTGCGTGGTGTCGAAGATCAGTTCCATGGCCATCGTGGCTGGATTGACCTTCTGAAACTCAAGGGGCGACTCCGTCCCTTGGTCCTTGTGGGGCTGCCACGTCACCGACTTGTCGAACTTAAAGTCCTTCGGGTTGTACTGAACTGAAAAGCTCTTGCCACCCTCGGCGACAAAGATTGCTTTGCTAACGCCACTACCACCAGATGCTTCGGCCATCCGGATCCTCCTGCCGCCGTTCGCGGCGCATTTCAAGTTCACGCGTGACCTGTTCGGTTACTTCCCGCGCCAAGGTATCGATGTCCGCCGACGTATCTGCGGCATCGCTGGCCGCGGTCGGGGCACTCTGTCCCTCTGCTCGAGCGGCGCTCGAGTCTTCCGCCATCCTCACCTCTTGCCGCGCGCCGCTTCGGTTTTGGCTCTCGGCCATCGCGATCAGCTCTTGCAGCCGCTTGGCCAACTTGCCGATCCGGTCGGTCGCGCTGCTCGACGAACGCTCGGACGAACCGCGAGGATTCAAGCCCGTCATTCCTCGAACCACGCGTGTGGTCGACCGGACGCCTTCGCGGCGCTGGCTCCGACGCCGAACCGATTCTTGCGACTGCGCAGCAGCCCGTTGCGTGGCTTGGGCTTCGCCTTCGGCGCGCACCGCTTCGGTTTTGATCTGCTGGATCACCTGAACCACGGGGGTGGGCAGCGAAGACGTCGCGCGACGCACCGAATCGCTTTGGTCCATGAGGACCGAGACAACGTCCTCGGGAGCGGATGCGCGGGCCAGTTGGTTCACCAGGTCATCGCTGTTGGCGATGCGGGGTCGTCCCGTTGAGCGTTGGGCCCAAATCGGCATCGCGGACTCCACGCGACCCGAGCCGACCCCATCCAAGGTTTGGTCAAACCCAACCCGACGACGGGGGCTGACCGGGTCGATGTTGCCGCCCCCTTGGTCGACGGCCCCGGCGGTTGGACCGAGCGGTGCATCGTCGATGGCGGGCGCCGAGGCTTGTGGAGGGTCCAGGACCACACCGGGGACCGCCGCAACGCCATCCATCGTGCGCGAGGCGCGGGGCATGGCGGTGCGGGTCATGGTGGCGGGCGCGACCGACGATGCGGTTCCCCGGGGGCGACCAACGCGAGCGGCCGGCACATACGACCCCTCAACCGTGCGTTGCACCCGGGCGGGTTCGGTCCCGGAAACCGCGGCAGGCGCAGCGACCTGGACGACTTCAATGCGAGCCGCAGACCAGTCCAGAGGCCGACCGGACCGTTCCCAAGCTTGCGTCAGTTGCCCCATTGCAGCCCGGCGGGCGGTCTGCAAATCCGCGCCCTCCTGAACGGCGTGCTCCGCAGAGGCCTGGAGGGTGATTGTACCCGGAGCGGGTGCAGCGCTGCGGGCAGCCCCTCGACGGACCTGAATGTGCGACAGCGGGCTTCGGAACCGCTTGGGCGCCAACGACCTCCTCAACCGCTCGGGCGATTCGGCCCGGGCGCTCTCGCGAACGGCTGCGGGAGGCGTCCATCCGAGGGTTTGCTGGGCGGTCCGTGCGATCACCGGAGGGGTGGACAATCGCTCTGCGGCGTGTCGTCCCTGAGGCAGCTCACTCGCCGCGTCGGGGACGAGAACTGGGGCCAACAACTCAGCGTATTCTGCGCCAGCAGACGGCAGATTCCGAGTCCTTGTTGCGCGTGCGGGGATCCCCGAAGCTCGCTCGATGGACGCGTCTGCGCGCTCGACCCGAGCGTCCAAGGTTTTACCCGAGGCAGCGGAGGTGGTGGACACCGCGCCGAGCCGGCCCTGAAGCCGCCCTTCAGCGGTGTCCAAGACGGTGCCTTCGGGCACAAACGCCGCCGCAGCGCTCCGAACCGCGCGATTGGGCCGGGGTCGGCTGGAGCCAACTGCGGGACGCACGGACGGGGTGATGGGACCCAACGACCGGCCCTCCCGCCTCAACGGGGTCGGCAGGACGGTTGCGGACGGCGCCGCAGGCATCAATCGACGTTGCATCGCATTGGCTGCGGCGGTTCGCCGCGCCGAACGGGGCTGCGCTACGTCCGGCGCAGCGTCCTCGGTGGCCTCGGCGGGCACCACACCGGGCACCAGCACGCTGGTCTCGGGCGCAAAGACCCCCGAGCGGGCCTTGACGGGCCGAACGGCGACGGGCGCGCGGGCCGACAGCGGCCGTTCCACAATCGATGGTGCCGGGTCCGAGGCCCGCTCCAAGGCCCGAACCATGGGCACAGACTTTCGGGCGGTAACGGCGTCTTCGGCGCGTTCCCCATCGAAGCGGGCCGATTTGCGGGCCATTCCTTCGCCTGGGACCGAAGTGCGACTCGATGGTGTCAACGCCGATGTCGTCAAGGCCGATGGTGCCACTGTGGCCGGCGAGGTCACTGGCGAAGCCGACAACAATGCCTTGGATGCGTCCGGAACCCGGTGCGCAACGCGACGCGTTGCCGTCATGCCCGCGGCGATTCTCGGCGCACGGACCGCTGCAGAACGCGCGACGGGGCTGACCAAGGGTTCGGAAGCAGTCATCGCATCGAGTGCTGCCATGAGCGGCGATGCAGAGAGCGTGGAGCGCAACCCCCGGCGAGCGCTCCGCCGGGATGCAATGCGACCCTGAGCATGACGGGTCGGCGGCAAAAAATCGTCCGGAAGCGCGGCTTCAATGTCGACGGCGGCCATTCGAGTCGGCCCGGCACTCCGCCGAATCGCACGACCGATCTGCTGCGAACGCGACCGGTCACTTCGTTCGTACTCGCTTCGGTGCATTGCGCCCGAGTCGACGGTACGGCTGGTGGACACCGGCTCGGCGTTGGGCGCTGCTCGACGCACCCGGTCCAATGCAACGGTGGGTATCGGCGCGCGATCAGCCGCCCGCTCGAGGGGCCTTGCCGATGGTGGTGACGCGACTCGGGCCGCGCGGAACGTGCCCGACAACCAAGGCGACGCGGCCCGTTGAGCGCCCACCCATGCCGTTGGCGATGCGTTCGGTTCACTTGGACCGAGCCCGGCGGACTCCATTGTTTCGGAAGTTGAAGCGAACGGTGCAAGCACGGCAGTATCGCCCATGCTGAGCGAAGACAGACCGAAGAACGGCGCTGGCACCTGCTCGATTCGCGGCAGGCGCCGATACGCTGACAACCGATGCGACCGATTCGACCGCTCGCTCAGCGCCGCAAGACGCTGCTGCCGCCGAAGTCGGGCACTTCCCAGGCGTTGGATGCGGTCCCAGTACGGCGCCGACGACAAGTGGGTCATCCGACTCGACTCGTCCCGCTGCAGTGCCGGACCACTGGACTGCGGGAACAGATAGGAGCCGAGTCGGAAGCCGATGGTTTGACGGGCGAATCGGCCGAACCGATCGCTTCGGTCCAGCCGCTCCAACATCCGCTCACCTATTGACTTTCGCGTCTCCATTGTCTCCTTCCGTACCCGTTACTGAACGACTTGGACCTCAATCCCATCGTGCGCCAACTCGATGCTCTCGATCGCAAGCTCGTTGGACTGCGCATTGAAACTGGGGCCCTCCCAAGAAACGGGCCACGCGGCTTTGAAGTTGTACCGGCGAACGACCTGCATGTGATTGTTCTTGACCACAATGGCGCCATTTCGGCGGGAGTCGGCCTTGAACCGGTCCTGCAGAATGTCGCCCCGCCACTGAAGCATGGTGGTGTCGCCAGTGACCCCGTAGCGCAAGGTGATGTTTTCCCAACGAGACTGCCCGGGAAGCTTGTGGACCCGGTGGTTCATGCCGCCCTCTTCCAACTCGAAGATCGTCGTGCTCGACTTCAAGCCCGAGCATTCCAAGAAGTGGGCCACCTCTTGCTTGTTGATCTCCAAGCAGAAGATGTACGCGCCCTGGGGATCGATGATCTTGTCGTTGCCAAAGCTCGACACTCCACCTCGAGGGGTGCCCAAAGGCGACACCGGTTGGATCATCGGCTGGCCCGGCATCCGACCTTTGCCGCGGCCCGTCCACTCACTGATCAACCCTTCGATGTGCCGGCGCAACTCGTAGGCTGCCATGTTCGCCAACTTGAACGCGATTGGGTTGCTTGCAATGGCGTCGGGTGCAGGGATCAGGCCGCCGAGCATCGCGCGGCCACCCTTTCGGCCTTTGCCGTGCCCAAGCCAGGAACTTCGGCCGCTGATGGTGGGCTGGGGGCCCTTGCGGCCGCCGCCTCGTCCTCGCCAATCTTCTGCCATTTGACCTCTCCCTTTACGCGTTTCCACCGATGCATAGATCAATAAGCACGTTTTCGGTCGTGCCAACCGGCCGCAGCATCACTTCAACATTGACCTGCCCATTGTCGCGCGATCGCTTTGTATTGATGCTGCCATCGCACACCACCTGGTACTGACGCTCGTTGCCTTTCGCCACCAACGCCCCGGCTTCGGAGAACTCCTCCAACCGGTAGCGGATGTCCCGGTCGAGCACATCCCAGAGGTGTGGGTTGTTGAGCTCGAAAACCGACCATTCGCTGTCACGACGCAACTGGTCGTGAACCATGTTGATCACCCTTCGGGTGTTGATGTGATGGAATCGCGGCTCCGCAGACAGCGTACGAGCGCCAAAGATGATCACCCCGCGCCCACTCTGAACGATGATGGGGTTGATGGCCTGTTCCGCGTAGGCACCGGCTTCCGCCCACGTCAAATCAACCTCGCAGTGAGTCACTCCGCGCAACGGAATGTTTGCCGGAGGCCACATGACCCCGAACGTGCCGTGCTCGATCTCCACCCGAGCGAAGGTTCCCGCCACGGCTCCAGACGGCGGAAAACTGTCGTCACCGGCCTTCAACCAGGGGTAATACATGGCGCCATAGGCCCGATTCTCCGGGTGCCGCGAACGGAGACCCCGGACCCACCGTTCCAGCAGCGAATCGTGAAGCCCCTGCGGCGCATCCATGATCAAAAACCGGTTGTTCATCTCACGGCAATGGGCGAGCATCTCATCGTAGAGCGCTTCCACGTCGGCACGCACGCCACCGTCGCTGTCCACCGAACATCGCATGTATGCGGCGCTCGGTATCAGCAGGAGCGCGATGTCTTCTTCGGCGCGCAGCCGGTCCAAGATTGGCGCCATGACGCCATACATCGCGCTCTGCTGCCGCAGGTCGTCGAGGGACTCCACGCAGACACCAAAGACGTGGGCAATGTCGCCCCCATTCTGGAAAAAGTGTTTGACGGCGCGCTGGGTCGGTCGATCGAACAACCGCCGGTCGGGGTGGTCCCAAAAGTCGTGGACGCGGCGGGTGTACAACTCGATGAAATCCCCAGACGTCGCATCGCTGGGCCACCGAGACTTCTCGATGAACCCAACGATTCCCGCGATGTCGGAACGCACCAACCCGGTGTTCCGATCCGGAAGCCGAGAATGTTGGACGACCAAGCCAGGACGCATGTTGTCCTCAAAAGTGAAACGCCCTGCCCTTCAGGGCAGGGCGCATGTCATTTTACCGGTTCGCGTTGATGCGTTCGTTAATACCTGAGATCTCTTTCACCCATGCGTGACGCTCCTTGTGGGGCATCCCCATGATGGCTTCCCGATCCCAGTGGAAGTGGTATGCAATGAAGGCTACCTCTTTGAAGATGTTCTCCAAAGGGTAGCTTACGATTCCCCCAGGCGACCGAACTCCTTATCGAACTTCGAGCCGCACTCCGGGCACGCCACTTGTACGGTTGCCTCATCTTCGTTGATCCGGTTGTACATCTCTTCGAGGAACCGGAGATCGCTCGCGAACATGTTCTCGATGATCCCCGTGTTGACCTCTTTGAGATCACCGAGACTCGTCACCACCCGGCTCAACAAGACAATGATGAGGTATGCCCGGTTGCGCTGGACTCGAAGGTCGTTCAAGGGAACGATCTCATCCTTCGCATTGGCAAGGCGCATCACGCCCTCTTTGTGCAGGTTGCCCTCCGCATCGACGTATCCACGCGGAAGTATAAACTCGTACTCGGTCTTCAATTCCATCAGGCCCTCTCAACCTTCTCGATGGCCAACTCAATTTTCTCGATGGCCATGGAACTGCTGTCGGAGTCCATCTCCGGCGCATTCCACTTGCAGGGCCACCCCTCGTAAAAGTTGTACCGAGCGACTTCCGACTGGCCGTCTTGGTCGAGAATGATCACCGACCCGGCTCGCCGGTCAATCTTTCCATCTTCGATGTTCTTGCGCCATTGCCACAGGTCGTCCGTGGCTGTGTAGCCCCGTTCAAGCACGATGTTCGAGTACGTCGTGCGACCCGGCTTCTTGCGGACAATCAAGTCGTTGCCCTGCTTGAACTCGATGATTTCAGTCTCGGAGTCCATTCCGGACACCGACTTGAAACCGCCGACAATGATTTTGTTGTCGCTAATGACGCCCTGGATTTCCAGGAGGAAGTGATAACTTCCGTACAGTTCTTCGGTTGGCATTGTCTACCTCTTGTTGTTGTGTCCGATGCACTGGTGGTGGCGCACAAGACGGATTGCAGTCAATGGATCAGACTTCATCGATGAGTCCTCCACCGTCCCATTGACCGATGCTGAAGACGACAAACTCGGCGGGCTTGACCGGGCAGATGCCCACCTGCACGTTCACCTGACCCGCATCAATGAGGTAGCGCGGGTTGGTTTCGCTGTCGCACTTGACGTAGAACGCTTCTTCGGGCGTGTCCCCGAACAGCGCACCGGAGCGCCAGACACGCATCAAGAATGCGCGAACGTCCCGGTTGAGTTTCTTCCACAACGTCGTGTCGTTGGGCTCGAATACGGCCCACTGGCTGCCCACCATGATGGACTGCTCCACCATGATGAAGAGACGCCGAACGTTGATGTATTTCCACGAAGGGTCGGATTTGGTCGCCAACGTTCGCGCACCCCACACCCGGATTCCGCGGTCTTTGAACTCGCGGACCACGTTGATGCCGCGGTCGTTGTATTGGGCCTGCTCCAGACGGTTGATCGTCTGCGACAACCCGGTGATGCCCATCGCAATCTCGTTGGCGGGGGCTTTGTGCACGCCGCGCTCACCGTCCACCCGAGACATGATGCCCGCGATGTGGCCACTCGGGGGCACGTACACCTCGTTCTTGTCGCACTTGACGAGTTTCCGGCGGTTCGGACCCGAGGTGTCGAGGTGGCTTTGGTCGCCCACAAACCAGCTCGGCTTCGCGGCCTTGAACCACGGCACATACATGGCGCCGTAGCCCTTTTCCGATGTCGGAATGTCCATGTTGCCGTCGGACACAATGGGCCCGTCCAGGATCGCAAAGCGGTCCTTGCGAACTTCGCAATGTTCCAGCATCTCCCGCTGCTGCGCGCCCGTCAGTCCGGGCGCCGCCATGATCGCCATGTCGTCGCAATCATCGAAGGCATACAACCCAAGCTTGTCTGCCTGGTTCTCCCGAATGGACCCCGCCAAGTTCGAGGTACCCATCAGGTAGACGTAGCACTTTCCGCCCCCGTTATCGTAGAACCCGTTGACGGAAGACACGAAGTTGAACACGGACGGCTGTGACAAGAAGGTTTGGAACTGCTTCTTCAGGGATTCATCTGTACCCAGTGCTTCAAACACTGCATCGGCCGCCTCGTCGGGGTCGTCGTAGGTGCTTCCCACCAAGTCCTCGATCGGCTGGGTTTCCAGCAGGTACTGCGCAAAAAAGCTCTGAAGCCAGCGGGCAAACTCGGCCTTGTTGGTGATGCCCATGGGGGGAATGGAGTATTCGGACCGCATGGCCGAGCCTTCCGCTCCCGAGAAGCTGTACCCGTAAACCTCCAACACATCGCTGGCAGTCTTGGGGCTGGCGGTCTGCAGCTGGAAGCTGTCGTGGAGTTGGTTGAGCAGCTCCTCCACCAACTGATCGTTTTCGGTCACCACCTTGCCTTTCACATCCATGATGACGTCGGCCACTTCGGCCGATGCCTCTTCCCATGAAATCTTGACTTTGCCTTTGCTGCCCGGCTCAAACTTTGGCGCCTTTGCGCCGGAGCGCGCTGCACCGTGGAGTTCCAGGTACCGCTTGACGTCTTTGACCTGGGACTTCTGAAACCGAAACGCCGTGGTCAGGGCACTCGTGGCTTCGGAACCGTCGCCGACCACCTTGCCTTCCTTGTCCACGAGCTGGGGAATCACCTTCCCGGAGATCTGCCGGGCACCATCCGAACCGGCGATGGCCACCGCATCTTCAGCGGGTTTGAAGTCGAAGAGTCCCAAGAACCCGGGGATGCTGGTCGCAACCGATGCAATGGGCTTCGGGCCCGAATCAACTTCTCGAATGTATACCCCTGGTGTTTGGTAGTCCATGCGCTCTTAGTCCTCGTTTTCAGTGGATTGTTCAGGTTCTTCCTCAGAGATTTTTCTGAGGTTTTTGGGTTCTGGGCCCGGCGCCATGCGCTCAGGAGATTCTGTTTTGCCGGCGATCATTCGCCCCGAAGGCGATGACGTGCTGGCGGATTCGTCGACCGCGTCGCGGCGGCCGAGCCGTGGCATCCGGATTGTAGTCCCTCCGTCTCCCGAGACAAGAGGTCCATCCATTGCGACCCGCGCTCGGTAGGTCAAAAACGGCCGATAGGGAGCCTCTTGGATCGAAAAGAAATTGATCGCGTCTCCCACGGTGAGGTCATCGCACAGGGCGAGCGAAACCTTTTCCATGTACAGGTCGTCATCGGAGGGATCCGCCTCTGCGCTGTAGGCCCGACCAATGCTGTCCACCAGCCGCCCATCGGGCAGATGAAACTTCCGCGGGCGGTACACCAAGTGCGTGGCTTCGTTGAGCACCAACATGACCCAGCCAAGCAACCGCTCGGCATCCGAACGGAACTTGGAGTGAACACCGATCAGGTAAAACAAGTCCATCATCAAGGGTGGACGGTGGTAATACACCTCATCCGGGTTTTCGCCTTTTCCCTTCACGAACACCGGGGCTTGGCGGTACCGCTTCGCGTTCCGAAGGTTCGGGTTTTGGGCGGCGCGGTACATGTAGATGTAGATGACTTCTTCGCGGTCCTTGGGCACAAAGCTCAAGTCCTCTTCGAATCGGGGGACCCGCTCCGTCAGATCGTAGTTGTCGATCAAAAACTTGTGAATCGATTCGGTGACCTCGCCAATGATGTTCTGTCCGGACATGGCGCCGCGGCGGGGCATGGGCTCACTCATCGGCCGCTCCTGAATCGAGAAATGCTTGCACCGTTGGCCGAGGCCGAGCCGGCAGCCCGGCGGTGGACCGGGTGGCCTTGGGCCACCGGGGCCGTTGCGAATCGGCAAACGCCAGACGCACCGTTGAACCGAACGGGTCAAAGGTCAAGGGCGGCTCCAAGGGAAGCCGCCACGGCGCACCCGCTTTCGGACGGGACAGCTCCTGGGTGTAGGGCGCTTGAATCAGGCGTTTCAGTTGCGGGGCATTGGGACCGGCGTCAACGATGTTTCTGGAGGTCCGCACGGAATGGGTTCGGCCTTCCTTGCGCTCTGGAATTTCGACAATCCGGGGCCGAACCACCTCCAAGCGCTCCGTCCGCCGCACGATTTCCCGGGGCACGAGCATCGACTCGCCAAGAATCAGTCGGTTGAGACGAAAGGTAAGATTCATGCACCCGCCCGCGGAGGTGAATCTCCACGTGTGTTCGGACGCTACATGAGTTCCCAGAACCGGGTCAAGCTGAAATGCTATGCTGCGGTCATGAGATCCTCTCGGAAAGGACCGGAATCCAACAAGCGTACCGCCACAGCACACCGGTCGGAGTCGAGCGTCGGCGCAGACTCGAGCGCCGAAGCCGTTCAGCTCAAGAAAATCGCGAAGTTCATGGGCAACGCGCACGTGGGCGCATCGCTGAGCGGCTCCACCATGCATCGCAACACGCTCCTCGCACACGTCTGCGAACGGCTCGCCGTGCTGGAACGCGCGCAAGCCAAAGAGCGGCTGTCCATGAGCAAAGAACGGGAGTGGTTCAAGGGTGTGGCCAAGGGTGCCGACGGGCATCACTTGCCCGACCTCACGCGATGGCACGAGAGTGCTCGCCTGTACAAGCGCGCGGGGGAAGCGCTGAGTCATGGGAACCTTGGGCGGGGTGCGCAGCTCATTCAACAAGCCGAGGCCGCAGAGCAAGCCGCGTTCGACAGCGTTCCGGTGTTCGTTGCAGAGACCCTCACCGAACACGAGGCCGCCGCAGCCGCTCCGGAGCAAGCCCACTTCATCAACGACGAAGCCGCCTGCGCTGGCTGTGCGCCGCCGACCGGTCTCAAAGTGGCGGATGCCATTCTGTCGATCTCCGACAAAATGGACGCGGCGCCCCCACTTCCAAAGCGAACGCCGCGATGGTTCGAAGAAGTGCTGGACGAAGAAGAAACCGACGATGACGAATGACCGCACCGAACTGTTGCGGCAACTGATTGGTTGCCCCACCATTAGCAGCCGTCCGGTCGATGCTCTCGCGGCAATCTTGGCAAACCGGGCGGAGGATGCGGGTGGTCGAGTCGAGTCCATCGAAACCGCCCCAGGGAAGCGAAATTTGGTGGCTCGCTTTGGCCCGCCAAGCCCCGATGGACTCATCATCAGCGGCCACATGGACGTCGTTCCAACCGAGGGCCAACCGTGGTCCTCCGACCCCTTCCGCCTGACCGCGCGTGACGGACAGCTGTTCGGCCGAGGAACGGCCGACATGAAGGGGTTCATTGCCACGATCACCGCCGCGCTCCCCGCCCTTCCGCTCGCGCATCTTCGACGGGAACTCGTGCTGATCTGGACCCACGACGAAGAGGTGGGTTGCCAAGGTTCGCAATCGCTCGCTCGCGCGTACGCCGAGCCGCTTCCACGGCATGCGTGGATTGGCGAACCAACGGGGTTTGAGATGTGTCGGATGCATCCGGGTCACACCACCGTTCGAATCCACTGCACGGGCCGCGCCGCGCACAGCTCCCGCCCCGGATTGGGCTTCAACGCAATCCAGTTGGCGGGTCGCGTCCTGACCGAGCTGGAAACGCTCGCGGACCACTGGCAAACCGAGCGCCGGTTCGAAGAACACCTTGAGACGCCGTTCACCGTCATGAACATCGGGGAAATCCACGGCGGCACCGCGGTCAACATTGTTCCCGATCAGTGCACAATCCGCGTTGGCTTCCGTCCCCTGCCGGGAGATGCCTCCAAACCCCGAGTCGATGCCATTGTTCAATGCCTCGCCGCGGTCAAACGACACGCGCAATTTGGGGGTGGGGATGTGGTGGTTGAGACCGAACAAATCGCTCCAGCCTTGCTGACCCAATCCGGAAGTCGCCTCGAGCGAGCGCTGTGCGGCCATGCCGCTCACCCGGCAGCATCCGCCGCGCCGTTTGCCACCGACGGTGGGAACTTCCAGACGATGGGAATCGAATGCATGGTGTTTGGCCCCGGCGCCATCGACGTGGCGCACAAAGCGGACGAACACATCAACCCCGCCGACCTCGCTCGGTGTGAATCTGTCGCCGTCGATCTCGTACAGCAGTTCTGCATCGCAGACCGCACTCCGGCTTGACCTCGCGCCCTCGCGTGCGCAAACTGAAAGCCTACCGAGTGGCTTGCCATGGCAAAAAAGAACCGCGACGATCGCGCCGTTGACCGCATCGAGGACCGCCTCGACCGGACGGAACTGCGCCGGGTCGCCATGCCCGACGGTGGCGAGGTGTACCGCGGAGAACTTGCGTCCCGCGCCCTGGAATCGCTCGGGGCTCGGGCATTCACCGTGGACCGCACCATCATTGTCGGTGATGATTTTGACCCGTATGAAGCCGAGGATGCTGCCCTGTACGCTCACGAGATGTACCACGCCGAAGCCGGCGATGGCGGCGGCGGCGGCGGCGGCGAAAACTTCCGCGACGCCGAAGAAATTGCGGCACGAGCCGTGGAGTCGTTGGTGCTTCAGCGAGCGGCAGCGGGTGGAATCGAGGCCGGCTACGCCGCGGGGGCAGGCGCCCGCAAAGGGGGGCTCCAGAGCGGTGAGGACGGGGCATCGATTGGTGCCACAGGAAAGAACCCAACGGACCAAGACGACGGCCGCCACGGCGATCCGACACCGGAGGACGGATACAGCGCACTGTTGAACCAAGGCATGACCCATGACGAGATTGTGGAGCACCTCACCCGTAGAGTCCTCCGAATGATGGATGAGCAGGCTGAACTCAAGGACACCCGAGCGGGAAACAACAAGGGGTTCGCCTAAACCGTGGCCACAATCTTCGAGGAGCTTGCCCGGCGACTCCGCCGAATTGACCTGCTGTTGCTGCGGGCCGTCCGGCGGCAGCGGGCTCGCCCATCGATGCGCGCCAAGGGCCAGTTTTGGGGCTCCGTGATCACCGACGATGAAGTCGACGCACTGCTGCGCGCCCATGGCGAAATCGACTACCCGGCGGGGTCCGATGGCATGGACGATGCCATTGGCGCCAGCGCGACGATTCGGGATGATCCCAGCGGGCGATTTGGCCGTCTGGTGCAGGCACTCGATCTCGATGGCGACGACGCCGACCTCATCATGCTGTCGATCGCACCGGAGATCAGTGCGGGGTACGGCAAAATTTTCGCCTACCTCAATGACAACCTCAATCAGGCGTACCTGACCGTGGACTTGGCCACCCGGGTTTTGCGCACCGAACGGCAACGACGCTTGGCCTTGCAGGCGCGGCTCATGAAGGGCGCGCCGCTGATCCAGAACCGGTTGCTGCTGCTGAACCCAGAAGAAGGGGTCGAGACCCACACCGCCCGGCGTGTCCATCCCAGCAGCCGGCTCCTTCAGTGGCTGCTGGAGGAGCAGGAGCTGCCCGAGAGCGTGGGCTTCAAACCCATCGAAACCGGCGGCGAGGTCTTCACACCCGCAGCGACGGCGGACCGTTTGGGGCAAATCGAGTCCTCGCTTGAGCGACCGGTCACCTTGGTGATCACCGGCAGCACACTGGGCTCCCGTGAGGGGGTCGCCATCGACATCGCGAAACGCACCGGTCGTCCCTTGGTCCGCGTCGATCTGGATCGCTGTCGGCAGTACATCGAGCAGCCCTACGACCTCATTCGAGAACTTCGACTGTCGGGCGCTCTCCCTTATCTGATCAACGTCTCCGACCAGCAAGAAGATCCCATGCTCCGCATCCAAGTTCAGCGGTTGGGTGCAGCCATTTCCAAGCTGCCGTACCCCGTCTTGGTTGGCGGCACCGATCGCCGTTCCGTCGCAGCGCTGCTGGGCGGTGACCGCCCAAGCCTCACCGTTCAAGTTCAGCGGTCCACACTGGATGAACGCATCCAAGCATGGACCGATGCAATGAGGCGCCGCGAATGGAGCACCCAAAAGGGAGAAGATGTCGCCGAGCGGTTCTATTCTGTGGGGGGCACCACAATCCATCAGGTGCTTGAGCGCGCATCCGCCGAATGCGGCGGCCGAGAACCAACCCTCGATGCCATGTGGGCGGCCGCGCGGGAGTGCTCACGGCCGGAGTTCCAGGGCCTGGCAGAGCACATTGTGCCTCGGTACACGTGGGACGACCTGATCCTCTCGGACAAGATCAAGAATCAACTGCAACACCTCGTCAACTACTTGGCCGAACAAGAGACCGTCTTTCACCGCTGGGGAGCCCGCAGCATCCGTGCTCGCGGGTACGGGATCAAGGCCCTGCTGTCGGGCGGGCCGGGCACAGGCAAGACCATGGCGGCCGAAGTCATCGCGGGCACGCTGGGATTGGACCTCTTTCGGGTCGACCTCTCCTCGGTGATCAGCCGCTGGGTCGGTGAGACCGAGAAAAACCTCAAAGAAGTGTTCGACGCCGCAGAAGGCGGAACAGCGGTGTTGCTCTTCGACGAGGCCGACTCGCTGTTCGGCAGCCGTGGAGAGGTCAAGCAAGCCCAAGACCGGTTCGCAAACCAGGAAGTCAGCTTCCTGTTGCAGCGGCTCGAAGTCTTCGAAGGGTGCGCAATCCTGACGACCAACCTGCAAGAGAACATCGATGAGGCGTTTCTGCGCCGATTCGGCGCGGTCATCGAGTTCCCAATGCCCTCCATCGAGCAACGCAAACAGTTGTGGGCCCGGGCGATCCCGGGTGGCGCCCCGAAAGCCGACAACTTGGACCTCGATGCCATCGCAAAGCAATTCACCATTGCCGGCGGGTCCATCATCAACTCGGCCATCAACGCCTGCATTTTGGCGTCAACCATGAACGAATCCGTCGCCATGAAACACGTGGTGACCGCCGTTGCTCAGGAATACATCAAGATGGGCAAGCAAGTGACGCCCGTGCACTTCGGCGAGTGGTACGCGTTCGTTCGGGATCTGTGAGAACGCTCAATCGGGCGTGGGCTCGACCCGCTGACCATCGGCATCGATTCGCGCCGCCCAGCTGGAGAAGCTGCTGCGCTGCTCGTTGCCGATGCCCTCCAGGTTCGCGGCGGCATACTCCACCTCTCCAGAGACCTCGCTCCAGTCCAACATCCCCAGCGCAGTGTTGAACTGCGCACGCCCGACTCCGCTGACGTGAAGCATCGTTGAGGTTCCTTGCTCCATGGTCAGGCCCTCCGCGACCGTTCCCCTCCCCGTCGAGTCAATTCGTGCGAGGGGTCCGTTCCAGCCCGTGACCGTGTGCTTCAAGACCACGCTTCCCGATGTGCCCTGGCTCGTCATCAGTTTCATGGACAAGGGGAGTCCTTTGCGCTTCCATGCCTTGCCCTTGTCGACGCCATCCTTGGGCAGCTGAAGGTCCAGCGGTGCAAGAGCGCGCTCCACCATTTGCCGGAGACCGTCCATGCTGCGGGCGGCCCGGCTGGTGGCCACATCTGGATCCGATTCGACGTCAACCACACCGAACCGGCCATCGGGGCGCATCTCAACGGACACGCTTCGTCCCTCCAACCGGCGGGCATCGCGTTCCATGATCGACGACAACGTCGACTCCTCGCCGGGAATCGCCGTTCCACGGAACTCCACATTGTCCATTCGACACCGGACCGCGGTCCGTTTTCCGGCGGGTGCCCCCGAACAATGCACGTCCATCAACAGCATTTGTTTGGTGGCACGGGCGACGTCATTTTCTTCGGCGTACCACCGCCGGCCCCTCGGCGTCACAACCACGGTCTCCACGTGGTAGGCCACGGCACTCGGCGGCTCCCATCGCCACTCCAAGCCGTTGTTGGCCAGTGCGGCCGATGCCCACATCATCCAGATCATCTCACCCCCTCCCAGCGTCTAAAAGGTGAACCCGATGCCCACGGTCAGCCCGAAGACGGGCATCACCACGCCTTCTCCGTTGTCCTTGGTCTCCCCGCGGTTGCGGACGCCGTCCATGTTCAAATCGCCCGCTGCGATGTTTCGTTGGATCGAATTGGGTGCAGCCAACGCGAATCCGCCTCGAAGGTCGGCATCGACTAGGGGGCGCACGCGTTTGGTGAAGTCGCCAAATCGGGGCTGAAACGCCCAGCCGGCATGCAAAGTGGACTGCCACGCATGCGGCAGGTTCGTGTACCCGTTCCGCCACTGAAGACGGGGACCAAAGCCGATGCCCGCGTCCCGACCAAACACACCGCCCACGCCGAGGTAAACGTGCCGGTTCCAGTGGGTGACGTGGTACATCTCCTCGTCCGAGCAACCCGACTCGTTGATCGCCAACGGCGCGCTGGGGTCCTTCTGCCCGCAGTCCACGGCGAAGGCTTTCGAAGGGCTCTGATGCTTCGGTAAGTAGTACCGCTCGACCCAGTCTTCTGCGCTGCGGGTGTTGAGCCCAAACTCCCAGCCCAACGAGACCATGAGCCGGTTGTAGTGGGCTCGCAGTTCAAAGTTGAAGGGCACGAATGCACTCTGGAGTGTTCCATCGAATCGATCGGACAGCCCCTGGCTGAGGTCCAGCGTGTTCTCATCGCTCAGGTCCGTATCGAAGCTGGCGGTTGCACCGTTGAACATGGCTCCCGAAGAGAACAGCAGCGCAAAGCGCACGGGAAAGCCGTCGCCGCCGTTCGACACCAGCCGCAGATGCCCCGCGTCGCGAACGTAGCGCCAAATGTAGGTCTTGTTCGGATTGCCCTTCTCGGCCACAGCGATGTAGATTTCCGCTTTTGGATGCAGCTTCTGGTAGATGGCGAGGTAGGCCAAGATGTCGCCATCCACCTCGGCAATGCACTCGTTTTTGTGCAAAAAGAGTTGCTGAATGAAGTCGACACCCATCTTTTTTCGGGCGGTTTCCCGGACGAAATACACGTTCTCGTCGAACTTCACCGTCTCGAGGCGCTCGCTCATTCCGTGGCCAGAGTCCACCCGCTTCAGGTAAATGTCGGTGCGGCCCAGGTAGCCGTCGAGTTGGGCGTTGTCGTCCAGGACCACCGGGAGTCCATTGACGAGCACTTCGTAGTTTTGCGGAAAGACCTTCGGGTCGAACATGTCTTCCAGCTCAAAGTCGAGCTTGAAGGACGGGTACTGTCCCTGCTGCACCTGCTTGAGGTAATGGCTCACCGAGTCCGCGATGTACTGCGATGGGATGTCGGACATCAAGGCCGGCTCCTGCACCGCCAACAACGCCGCCAAGTAGTGGTAATAGTTGACCGGATAGGTGCCCGCGAGGGCTTCGAAGAAGGGTGCTGTTGCGTGGTTCGCATTCTCTGCTGCGTACCCAATGGCCAGGTACAGCATGAACAACGGTTTGCGCAGCTCCGGGCGGTCGACAAACCAGACCTGCTCACCAATTTCTCGCAGTTGAGCGGCCCGAATCCCCCACTCAGCGGGACTCATCGAGTCGTAGCGTCGGGCCAGGGTCTGCTCGGCTTCGGCAATGAGACCCGGCACATTGGAGTCGGGCACCTTGGCCGGCTGCTGCACGGGAATCACGGTCCGATCTTTGACCTTGCGACCCGCCTGGTACAAGTCGACCTCCGGAAAGAACATGGCGTCCGGTCGGGCGATGGCGGACTTGGTGTTTCGCACAATCGCCTCGTTTGTGTAGCCGGCGGAGGTGCCCTCCCACTTCAACACCACGACGCGTGCGAGCTTCTCTTTGCGACGGGCTTCTTCAGCGGCATCCGCATCCGCTTCCTCTTCCGAGCGCTCTTCTTTGCTCTTGCGCTTCCCCTGCTCCTTCTTGGATTGCTTTACCCGAGCGCTCGACGGGGCCCTGCTCACGGGCGGTCCCGCAGCCAGTGCACTGGGTCCGACCAGGAATGAAACAGCCATCAACACTTTGAGCAACATCGTGATGTTCCTTAACGCACCAAACCCGACCGTCGGATGTGGCCCACAAACCGTATCATTGAGGCGCCGCTGGTGCGGCTACTCGCACACCGCAGTTTGTCCGATGATGCTGCAGTTGTAGGACTTGCCGCGGGACACAGGCGTAAACTTCGCTGGAATTCCGCCCTTGAAGTACAGCGTGCACTGCCCGCCAGGAACGCCGCCAAATTTGGTTACGCCGGCTGAAAATGCTTGGCGCAATCGGTAACTCCCGCCGCCGCAGATCAACTCAACAGCCCGAGCCTGCGACGCGTCTTTGAGCTTCACGATGATGCTTCCCCCACCGACGCGAGGCGCGCCGCTCGAACTCGCCGATGCGGTGCGCGCAGGAGCCGCCGAACTGGTGGTCCGCCGGCGCACGGGTTGCGGCGGCGGAGGCGTGAACCCGGTGTCGTCCCGGGCATCGCGTTCGGCCTTCGGTGCGTCTTTTTTGGGTTTTTGTGCGGTCTTCACTTCCGCGACGTTTGGCGACTCATCGCCCCCCCAATCCACGAACAACAACGCCATGACCGCGATGCTGCAGAACGCGAACATCGCGAACACAATCGCGTACACGCGATTGGATTGGACCCGGTTTTCGTTCTGCGCGACTTCTGCCGCGGGACCCGTCGCGCGCTGACCCGAGCGAAACGGCGTCTGCACTGCAGCCTGCCGTTCCACGGCCACCCGTGCATCGACCGGCGGTGGTGGAGGGGGCGCGGCGGGGGCGGGACGAGCGGCCGCTATGGGCGTGCCCGGCAATGGCATCGCACCGGCTGGCGGCGGGGGCGCGCCCCCAGCTCCCGGTGGCGGTGGCGGTGCCGAGGTGCGAACGCCCGGAACCGGTGGTGGCGGCGGCGAGGGCTTGGCCCGGTCTGCACTGGATGTTGGCAGGGCCCAGAACTCCGTGGCATTGCCGTCTGACGCCGACCCGGGTTGGTCCAGCGACTCCGCCAACGCCTCCATCGACAACATGCCGGTCTCATCCGGTCGCCGTTCCCCCACCACCTTCGACTTGGGGCCTTGAGCGTCGGCCCGATGTTGTGCCGAAGGCACGAATCGACCCCCGTCGGGCTTGGTGGTGGAGCGACCCGACAAATCAGACACCCCAGCGGCCTCCCGGGCGCGCGCATCCAACGCCATCGACTCGCGCAACCGTTCTTCGATCGACTTCCGCTTGGAAGGGGCCGCCGCGGAGGGCGCGGGGCCCAGGTCCCCAAAGTCATCAATGGACGGCGCCGGCTCGATGGGATGAATCGACCCGAAGAAAAACTCGCAAAACTCGGCCAGGTAGGCGCCGCGGTCCCGGTAGAGTTGACCGCGCAGCGCCACCATGACGTCCTGACCATTCTGAAATCGGTCGGGCGGTCGCGACTGGAGCAGCCTCGTGACAATGGGCCCCAAGCCGGGCAGACGCCGCTCCAGCTCTGCGCATTCGGTGTGGACGTCGCCCTGCTCGATGGCTGCAAACACCGCGGCCACCGGGTCCGGGGCATCCATGGAGACCCGATAGGCCGGTTGCTTCATGAGGAGCTCGTACAAAATGAGTCCCAGCGCGAAAAGGTCGGTGGCGTGCGACACCTCCTCGCCCCGAGCCTGTTCCGGTGCCATGTAGATCGGGGTCCCGCGAATGGTGTCGCTGCGATCCGTGGCGAAGTCCGAGTTGTCGACGCGGGCCAAGCCGAAGTCCAACACTTTGACCTCGCCTTGCGGCGTCAGCATGACGTTGGCGGGCTTCAGGTCGCGATGGACCAGGCACAACGGGTTGCCGTCGTCGCCGGGTGTCGTGAACGCTTGGTACAACGCATCGGCGATCTCGCATCCAATCTCGATCACCGACTCCGTGAACACCTGCTCCCGAGCACGACTCAGTTGGTCCAGCATGGTCTGCAGGCTGACCCCATGGATGTACTCCATCACGACCGCGTTGGCGTCTTCGATGTACTCAAACACCCGAACCACGCTCCGGTGCTTGACTTGCTCGAGCAGGGCAAATTCTTGCAGCAACAACGACAAGGCATCGGGTTCGGCATCGTCCCGGAGGGTCTTGATGGCCACAACGCGCCGGCGCGACGGCTTCGACCCCCGAGCGGGCACCTCACCCACGGCCAAAAACACGGTCCCATACCGACCCTGCCCCAGTTCGCGAATGATTTGGTAACTGCCAATGGTCTGGGTCACGGTGTCCCCTCTTGATCGCTCCTACGTGCAACTGTACGCGACACGATTGTGCACAGCAACCGAACCGAAGGGGTCGACCCTGCGACGGCAAACGCGTCGCGGCGAAGCAGGCTTACAACTCCGGCGGCTTTTTCGGTCGGCGAACGCGCAAAAACATCGCCCGCTTCGCGTGGTACACCGCCGCTCCGGCCGTGGACAGCGTGAGCAGCAGGCCCAGCAAAGGAAGGAGGACGACCAAAATCGAGCGGAATGGCCGCTGCTCACTCCACCCCCCGGCACCGCGCTTGCCCGGGGGAGCATCGAGCCACGCCGATGGGAAAATTTCAATGCTGGCTTCGCCGGTTGCGAATGAAATCAGCCGGAGCGTCGTGCGAAAGTTGCGGCGCAGGTAGAACGGATCGACTCGATAGCGCACTTCGAACCAGTGGTAGCGCGCCGCCGCCGCCGCTTGGAATGCGGTTCCGAGCCCCTTCCGGTCTTGACGAACGTAGCTCGCGCCGCCGCCCACCTTTGCAATCCAGTCCAAGCTGGCGTTGTCGATCCCCAAATTCTCCAAATCGCCATCGATGCGGCGGTTCACGTATCGTTTGCCGCACAAGTCGCGGGCGGTGACCCGGTCATCGGCGTCGCGCGGCAGCGCAAATCGGGGGCGCAGCGGGCGGCCCAATCCCACGGTGTACACGCTCGGACGTCGTCGGGGGTCCTGCCCGGCCTCCGGAGACCGAACGATCTGCAGATGCTCCAGGAGCGTGCTCAACCGGTTGGCGTTCGTACCGCACGTGTCGCCGCTGCTCATGTTGTTGAAGCCATCGGTGAGGGCCACAATGGTGGGGGTCATTTCAAACTGGGTCAGCAAGTCAACGATGGCTTGCTGCTCCAAAAATTCACCCGTGGCGTAGGTGATTGCATCGTACAGATGGGTGTACCCGCTCAAGGGCCGCAGCGTCCGAATGCGCTGCTTGTATTCCCGACGGCTCTCCAGCACTTGAAGGCGGCCTCCAAGCGGCACCGGCTTGCCGTTGGTGAACTGAAAGACCACCACCCCGGTCTTGACGTCATCGGGAAAAAACGCGTCCACGACGTCGGGCATCAGCAACGCGCTGCGCACCTTGTCCATTCGACGCTTTTGGGACATCGACGAAGAACCATCGATGAGCAACACAAACAGCTGTGGCGCGCGAATCGGATCGTGCGGCACGACCTTGACGGGGTTTTTCAAGCCGGCCCCCTGAAGCTCGCGACCCAAGTGACCCACCTTGATGTGCTCGCTGGAGAGGGGCAGTGGGAATGTGTCGCCATCGAGCCGCAACTGGAACCCCAACCGCACCTCACCGTTGGCGCGGTCGACGTATGGCATGCACAGGTGCAGTTCGTCGGGTTCAACCTTGGCCCGGCACTCGCGTTCGTCGGTGAAGATGCGCAACTCCAACTCCGTGCCATCGACCACCTCGGGCCGGGCCACGCGGGTCGTGGTGTTGGCGATGGGGGTCAAGTCACCGCCGCACCCCGCAAGGGTCGCGACCATGGCGAGCCACAACCGAATCATCGCTCTTCCTTTGGCAGCATGATGAACTCGACCTCGGTCCCGTCGTCGCCCAGCTCAATGCGATCCCCGGATGACAGCCGGGTCTGCAGCGGAGTGGGTCGTCGCGCGTCGTAACTGAGGTTGATGCGCTCCAGGAATCGCTTGACCCTCGTGGGTTGAAGACTGAGTCCGCGGGCAGAATAGCGCTGGTTTTCGTCCACTGCGACGGACAGATGCATCTCCATCACTTCGTCTTCGGCAGGCAAGAACAGGTCCAGGCCCCGCGTGAAGTGGCCCACGAACCGTTCCGATGGGGTGCCGTCCGCGGCATCGACCGGAATGCGCCGACCGTGGCGGTTCCACGACATGACCCGAAGCCAGCCGGCGTACAATTCATCGGGCAGCCCCCAGCACAACAGTCCGTGAACAAAGCCCCACACCAGGCCCAGCGCCGCGCCGGCGTAAAACAAATCGGACCCGGCGCCTTGGTAGTTCAGCAAATGCCAAGCGAGGCCGCCCGCGATCCCGGCCACGGTTCCACCAATGCAGTGACTGAACCACCCTTGAAAGCGCCGCGCAATCAGCGGACCCACCCCACTGGCCAGCCCCGCCGAGGCAAACGCGCCGATGCGGTACTGGAGGCTCACCAGGGAGGGGTTCAGCGCATCCATCTCGGATTGGTCGGAGAACAGCAGGCGGTTCACAACCTCACCAAACAGCCAGTATCCAAGTCCACACAGGGCCACCGTCGTCAGCCCGGCCAACACCAACCGCCCGGCGCCTGCGAGCACGGAGCGCCGATGCAACAAGGCCTCGCCCAATACGGACGCGAAGGCAATGCCAGTGGCCAACGCGCACATCAAGATCACCCCGTCCATCGAGCGACCCCAGAGCGACTCCAGCTTCACAAATGCAGTGAGAACGCCGGCCCAGACCACCAAGCCCCATGCGGCACACCAAAACGCCATCGCCAGATGGCGGTACCACGTGTAGGGGATGAGGAAGATATTCACGGTCGCGTACCCGAGTCGAACGGGGGTGTAGAGAAACCATACCACCCCAAGGACTCGGCGCAGTGATAGCATCCCAACTGGACACACCGCCATGACTGCTGACCTGACCCTCTTTCTCCGACTGACCCCCGAATTTGGCGGCACGGAATTCGGTCCGTACGACGATGTGGAAATTCTGCTCGGCTCCGACCCGGATGCGACGCGCATCTACCTGCGGCCCGAGCTCGGCATCCTGCCGCAGCACGTTCGCATCTTCCGGCAGGGTCGAGACAACCTCATCTTGGCCCCATCCGAGCGAACGGCCGGCGTGTACTTGTTTCGTGGCGGCGCGAACCGCCCGGCTCAAGTCACAACCCCCACAGCCATCCAGTCCGGCGATCAGTTTGCCCTGGTGTCTCCCGGCGGGCCGCGCTTTGAGGTCGTCCTTGCGCCGCATCCGGAGCGAGCGGCTCGGGGGACCACCGCCGGCCCCAGGAACCTGAAGAGCCGCGTCCCGAAGTGGAGCGCCTTCACTTCGGAAGGACGGCGCCAGCTGTTCACGATGCTGCTGGTGACGGGCCCGGCCCAAATCGCTCAGCGGGTGCTGACGTTTGTCCGTTCCGGTGCAATCTTCATGCCCCGAAACATCTTTCTGGGCCTTGCCATCGGCGGCGGCTGGTTGTTTGGCGGTGTGCAACGGTGCAACAACAACAAGACCAAGGCCGATCTCGTGGTGAAAAACACCCGAGTCGAGAACTGCGAGCGCGAGTTGACGTATGCCGAAAAACTGACGGGTGGCGACTCGCGAGACTTGTCCGTCGCCGAGCTGGTCGCAGTGCTGAGCGGGAGCATCAATTTGGGCCAAGCACTGGAATCGGACGATGAGCTCCGCACCATGGTCAAGAAGAAGTCCAAGACAGCCTTTGCCAACAAGCAACGGTTTCGATGGCTGACCAAAGGAAACAGCGCAAGTGCTGCACGCTTTGCGGACTGGCGCGAGCGCATCACGAGCGAAGAATCGCTCGACGAGGACACCCGAAACCTGCTGGTTTGGCTCGCGGGAACCCCCGCGAAGCGCAACAGTGATTTCAGCGACACCACCGATTCCGAAGGGGATGATGTGTGCGTCCGAGGCACCGTGCAGATGACCTACCGCCAAGCGATCAGCATGGGATTGAATGCTCAGCCGGACGCGTTGGTGACCAAGAATTACCAGGCCACGGCGGAAGACAAAACCAAGCGAGAGAAGCGATTGGAAGCCACGGTGGCGGCGGCCGGCACCGACTTGCCCGAAGACAACTTCGAGACGGACGTCGACCCGGTCAGCCAAGGCCGCGCCGGGTGCATTTACATTCAAGGTGAGGACGAACGCACGAGTTCGTCCTCGTTGATCGGGGCGTTTGCAACCCACCTCGGCGACTCGGCAGCACTCGTTCCGGTCGCGGGTGACCCCATGGGGGCCGTCGCTCGTCTCGCCAAATACTGGGCCGCTGACTTGACCCGGGTGGACTACCGCGAAGCCAATGCGTCAATCAGCTTTGAAGGGTCTCAGGTCGGCGATGTTCTGGACGGCTACGATCAGCGCGGCGCCTGGGTGCTCGAACGCACTGCGGACACCATCGCCCGAAGCGTCGTCGTCCCATGCTTGGCGGCATTGGACAAGAACAAGGGCGACTTGGGGCCCATCTTCGGTGACCGCGACCCCAACGACATCGGCGTGAACTGCTTGATCTTCAAGCACATCATTGAGAATCCGTAGTCGATTACCCGTCGCGACGCCGGGCGGCGAGGCCGACTGCGGCAAGCCACCAGAGCACGGAGCTGACCTGCAGGGCTGGTGTCCCGCACCCGCACCCGCCCCGCTCGCCGGCCAGCTCCGCGGCCGAGCGCCCAAGAGGGCCCGTGTCTTCCGCGGTGCTCACCGGGATGTCCCCCGAGTCTCCGTCCACTCCAGTGTCGGACTGGGCACCGGTGTCCCCAGCACCCGTATCCGCACCGCTGGAACCGCTGGCGGTGTCGTCGACGGGGTCATCCGAGGTTCCGTCCGCGTCAGCGTCCCCGCCATCCGCGTCGGCGTCCCCACCATCCGCGTCGGCATCTCCCCCGTCACCGGGCTCCGGCGGTGCGCCGGTGTCGCCCGCTCCGGGTGAACCCGAATCCCCGCCCGATGCGGCCGTGTCGTCTGATGACGCCGTGTCGGCGTCCCCGGTGTCGCCCAAAAGACCCGTGTCGGTGAGAAATGCGATCCAGGGCTCTGCAAGGCCCACCGGCATCACCGCCGCCGCCATCACGATTCCAACCGCAACGAGCGCAACCAGCGGTGCTTGGACGATCGACTTCATGGCCAGTTCCTCTTCAGGTGGGCCACTTAACGGACTGATCGTGAAGAACTAAAGGCGTTCCCCAAACTCTGCCGCTCCCGCGCTCGCCGGCCCCCTCGAGCCCCAACGGTGGTGCGCCGCCACCGAAGACGGAACCGATCGCAAATGGATTCGTTCATCCCGCAAGACCGATTAAGGGACCCGCAAACGTTTCTGCTCCCACCACACTCGGAAAGCACCATGACAGATCGAATCGAGAAAGACTCCCTTGGCGAAGTGCCCGTGCCCAGCACGGCCTACTACGGGGCCCAGACCCAGCGAGCAATCAACAACTTTCCAATCTCGGGAATTGCCTTCAACCGCGGGTTCATCTTCGCACTGGGCTTGATCAAACGGTCGGCAGCCCAGGCCAATGTGGACCTCGGGCTGCTCGATGCGGACCGCGGTGGCGCCATTGTGGCGGCTGCACAAGAGGTCATGGATGGAAAGCTGGATGCCCACTTCCCCATCGACATCTTCCAGACGGGCTCGGGCACTTCCAGCAACATGAACTCGAACGAAGTGATTTCGAACCGAGCCATCGAGTTGATGGGCGGGGTGATCGGAAGCAAAGAGCCCGTCCATCCCAACGACCACGTCAACATGGGACAGTCGTCCAATGACGTCATCCCCACCGCGATTCACATCGCAGGGGCCCGAGCCATCGACACCCAACTGCTGCCGGCACTGCGCCACCTGCACGATGCCCTTCAAGACAAGGCCGTCGCCTGGGACCACATCATCAAGAGCGGCCGCACCCACTTGATGGACGCCACTCCGGTTCGATTGGGGCAAGAATTCGGCGGGTACGCCGCCCAAGTCGCCCACGGAATTCGCCGGGCGGAACTCGCCCGAGATGCCCTCCTCGAGCTGGCCCTTGGCGGGACCGCCACCGGAACGGGAATCAACCGACCCCTGGCGTTCCCCGCTGCAGCCATTGATCAGATTGCCGCCGAGTGCGGGCTCAATTTCACGGAAGCGGCGAACCACTTTGAAGCCCAGGGTGCCCGCGACGGGGTCGTCGAAGCCAGCGGACAACTCAAAACGATCGCGGCATCGTTCATGAAGATCGCCAATGACATTCGATGGCTCGGATCCGGTCCGCGAACCGGCTTTTACGAGATCGCGTTGCCGAGCATCCAGCCGGGCTCCAGCATCATGCCCGGCAAAGTCAACCCGGTCATGTGCGAGATGCTGACCATGGTCTCCGCCCAGGTGATGGGGAACGACGTGGCGATCAACATCGGGGGCCAAGGAGGCAACTTCGAGCTGAACGTCTACCTGCCAATGATGGCGCACAACCTGCTTCAAAGCATCGAGATTCTGGCCAACGGCGCCCGAACGTTCACCGACAAGTGCGTGGTGGGAATCGAAGCCAACGAGGCCATTTGCACCCAAAGCGTGGAGCGCAACCTGGCCATCTGCACATCGCTGGCACCCGCCATTGGCTACGACAAAGCCGCGGCAATCTCGAAAGAAGCATTCAAGACCAACCGCACCGTCCGTGAGGTTGCCATCGAATGGGATGTGCTCCCGGCCGACGAACTCAACGCGCTGCTCGATGGGCGCGCCATGACCGAACCCAGCTGAGGAGCGCGCCGTGCTACCCGCCTTATTCGCCATCTTGATCGGCTCATCACTTGCCGCAGACAAAACCTCGCCGCACCCCCATCGGGGGATCGGCGAGCGCTTTACCAACCCCAAGCCCACGACGCTGACTGCGGAAGAGGTCGTCACGATCAACGCCGGCAAGGCGGTGCGCCGGCAAGTTCGTTCGGATGCGGGCGGACGCGGCATCGCGATCATGGACATCAAGGCCAGCCCCGCCAAAATTTGGGATGTGATCGCCGACTACGACGGCTACCCCAACTGGATCGACAACCTCGAGCGCGCCCAGATTTATGGCGGTGACCGGGCGCAGGGCTTTTTGGTCGAGTACGAACTGAAGGTGTTTGGCATGGAGATCGTGTACTTCATCGACCACGACTTTTTTCCAGACAAAGGCCTCCTTACGTGGCAACTCGACTATTCCATGGAATCCGACATTGACGACTCCACGGGGTACTGGATGGTCTACCCGTCTCCCGACAACCCCAACCACTCCAGACTGGAATATTCCGTGGACCTTCGCCTCAAAGGGTGGGTTCCCGGCATTGTTGAGAACATGCTCGCCAACAAGGGGCTGACCATGGCCACGTCCTGGGTGAAGAAACAGGCTGAATGACGGCCCCCACGGGCCAGGCTAAACCCATTCCATAGGGAGAACACCATGATCCATCGCTTTGCACTGCTGGCCACTTTGGTTGTGGGCTGCTCCGACCCGTATGGAGAGGCCCAGAAAGCCGACACCATCGCAGGCTGGGAGACCTTCATCGCAGAAAACCCCAAGAACCCCAAGCGCAGCATGGGGCAGATTCGACTCGAAGAGCTCTACTTGGAAGCCGCCCGTACTTCCGGAACGCTCGAGGGATACGACACGTACATGGAGAAATACCCGAAGGGCAAGCTCACCGAGACCGCGGTCAAGGAACGGCGCACGTTTCTCATGGAATGGGCCCGCACCGAGAACACCGTCGCGGCGTGGGAAAAATACCTCGCCGACTACCCGGCGAGCCGTTCGGCGGGTGGCCGCGAAGCAAAGCAGCGCCTCAACATGGCAAAGCACAGCGACAAGATTGAGCTTGGCCCCACAAAGATGGAGCGCGTCAACCTCGCGGAGAACCCCGAAGGACCACTCGACGGGTACGGGTTCTACGTCGATGTGACCAACAAAGGCGACGCCCCCATCGAGTACCTCAATGTGATGATCAGTTACTTGGACGCCGAGGGCAAGAGCCTCAAATCAAACAAGTGGCCGGCCGTGGCCACCCGCTTGCCGGCCGGTCTGCCAATGGCCGAAGGCTTCAGCAAGCCCATCGCACCGGGCGAAACTCGCCAATGGGAATGGACGACCGGCGAAATCCCCGACGGGTGGTCCAAAAAGACGCGCGTCGTGCCCATCAATGTAAAGTTCGTCGGCGAGCAATGACTTGGTTGGCAGTCTGCTCTGGCTGATCGCATGCGGGCCCGTTCCCGCCGACGGCCCGGATGCCTCCTGCATGACAGATCCTCCCGCGCCCGGCGAGGTGCGGGCCAAGCGGATTGTGTGCGGCGCGGAAATCCCGTCGGGTGGTGAGGCGAAGATTGGTGATTGGCTGCTGCAGACGGAACGCATTCGCGTCACCGTCCGAAACCAACCCAATCGCCTGACCCAACTGACCGGCGGCGGCGGCACCATTGTCGACATCGCAATTCACGGCGAGTCGGATGACATCATCGAGTTGCTCCCGACCCTTCCCGGCGAATGGCCCGATGACGTGACGATCGAAGCCCATGACGGCGTGATTCGATTGCGCGCCACCGACGACCCGACCCGCACGTGGTCTTACACACTGGAGGGAGACACCGGAGCCATCGTTGCAACCGGCGTCACTGGATTCACACTGGTCCCCAACCCAGGCACAACACT
>JAYZVA010000160.1:0-36988 GCA_036156175.1 Myxococcota bacterium | reverse complement strand
GTGGTGCTCAAAAAACGGCGTCCGAAGCAGATCCATGAGGCCTCCTGAGTGGGTCCAAGTTCCACGAGCCTCGCCCTTATCCCGTCGGAGTCAAAAAAGGATCCCGACAGCACCTCGATCACGGTATAGGAGGGGGGCTTTCTGAGGTGCCGTATGCAGTCTGCGATCCCTCCACGCGATGCTTTCGTTGGGCGCCATTGTGGCCCGCGCGAAGGCGACATCAGCGCAATGCTTGAAGTAATCGGAGCGCCAAGCCTCGATGCGCTGATCGATGAGGCCGTGCCGAGTACAATTCGATCGGCGACACCCCTCGCAATCGGGCCCGCGGTGGATGAGCAGACCGCTCTCGACCAGCTGGCGGCGATGGCCCGGGAAAACCGCGTGTTGCGGAGCTACCTTGGGTACGGCTACCACGACACGATCACGCCGCCTGTGGTCCTGCGGAACATCCTCGAGAATCCGGGCTGGTACACGGCCTACACGCCATACCAGGCCGAAATCGCCCAAGGGCGGCTCGAAGCGCTGCTCAACTACCAGACCATGGTGCAAGACCTCACCGGTCTGGAAATCGCGAATGCATCGATGCTCGATGAGGCCACGGCTGCCGCAGAAGCGATGACCATGGCCCATCGGATCACCCGAGGGAAGAGCAACCGCTTTTTGGTCGACGCCAACTGCCACCCCCAGACCATCGCGGTCCTCACGACCCGTGCCCAACCACTGGGGATTGCGGTGGAGGTGGCCGCCCTCGCAGAGTGGAACACGGATGAGCCGTGCTTCGGAGCCCTCATCCAATACCCGGCGACTGACGGCTCCATCACCGACTTTCGGAGCTTGTGTGCCCAAGTTCAAGCCCACAAGGGGTTGGTGACGGTCGCCACCGACCTTCTCGCACTCACCATGATCGAAGCGCCGGGACACCTCGGTGCCGACATCGCCATCGGAAACAGCCAGCGATTTGGCGTTCCTCTGGGCTACGGCGGCCCCCACGCCGCCTTCATGGCCACCCGCGAGAAGCACAAACGGCAAATGCCGGGCCGCATCATCGGCGTATCGAAAGACCGCCACGGCAACGTTGCCCTGCGGATGGCACTCCAGACGCGGGAACAGCACATCCGTCGCGACCGTGCGACCTCGAACATCTGCACCGCCCAAGTGCTCCTTGCAGTGTGTGCGGGGATGTATGCCGTGTGGCACGGCCCCGACGGACTCAAGCGCATTGCCGGGCGCGTGCATGGGTTTGCCGCTCGCCTTGCGGGGCTTCTCGCCGCATCAGACCATCGCCTCTGCAACGAGGGCTTCTTCGACACGCTCTGCATCGACGTGGGAGACCGCCGCGATGCAATTGTGGCGCGGGCCACCGAACGGGGCATCAACCTCCGACTTCACGGGGAGCAACGCATCATCGTTGCACTGGACGAGCGGGTCACGGAGCAGGACATCGAGGACCTCGCCGTCGTGTTTGGCGTTGCAGCAACGCCAGTTGCCGTGGACGGGATTCCGGACGACCTCCGTCGAACCACGCCATTCCTGACGCACCCAACCTTTCACGCGTACCGGTCGGAAACGGAGATGCTGCGGTACCTCCATGCCCTCGAGACCAAAGATCTTTCCCTCACCACGTCCATGATCCCGCTCGGGAGCTGCACCATGAAGCTGAACGCGACGACGGAGATGATTCCCGTCACGTGGCGCGAATTCGGTGGGATTCATCCATTCGCACCCAAGGAACAAGCGCAAGGGTACCAACGCATGTTCCGCGACCTGGAGAAGTGGCTGGCCGACGTGACCGGGTTTCACTCTGTGAGCCTCCAACCCAATGCGGGTTCTCAGGGGGAGTACGCTGGACTGCTGACGATTCGCCAGCACCACATCGCTCGGGGCGAACCCAACCGACGGATCTGCCTGATCCCCACAAGTGCCCACGGAACGAACCCCGCAAGCGCCATCATGGCGGGAATGAAGGTGGTCGCGGTTGCCTGCGACGAAGAAGGCAACATCGATGTGGCCGACCTCGAGGCGAAGGCCCAAGAGCACAGCGACGCCCTCGCCGCCCTCATGATCACGTACCCGTCAACCCACGGCGTGTTCGAAGAAACGATTCGCGAAATCTGCGCCACCGTGCACGCTCACGGTGGCCAGGTCTACATGGATGGTGCGAATCTGAACGCCATGGTGGGGCTGTGTCGCCCGGGCGAGCTTGGCGCAGACGTGTGCCACCTCAACTTGCACAAAACATTCTGCATTCCCCATGGTGGTGGCGGCCCGGGAATGGGCCCCATCGGTGTGGCGGAACACCTTGCCCCCTACCTGCCGGACCATCCGCTTGTCGCGATGGGCGGGTCGGACGCCTTCGGTTCGGTGAGTGGTGCCCCATGGGGAAGCCCGAGCATCTTGCCCATCACATGGGCCTACATCGCGATGATGGGCGACGAAGGGCTCACCGAAGCATCCAAGATTGCCATTCTCAACGCCAACTACATGGCGGCTCGACTCAAGGACCACTTTCCCGTCCTGTACACCGGACGCAAAGGACGGGTGGCGCACGAGTGCATCCTGGATTGCCGGATCTTCAAAGCCGAAAGTGGCATCGTGGCCGCGGACATCGCAAAACGACTGATGGACTTTGGATTCCATGCACCGACCATGTCTTGGCCCGTCATCGGCACCTTGATGGTCGAACCAACCGAGAGCGAGTCCAAGGCCGAGATCGACCGGTTCTGCGATGCAATGATCGCCATTGGGCTTGAGATCCAGGCCGTCGAGCAGGGCACCCTCGACCCGGTCGACAATCCCCTCAAGAACGCGCCGCACACGGCCCGGGAGGTCAGCGCCGACGAGTGGACGCACCCCTACTCGCGACGCCAGGCGGCGTGGCCAGCCCACGATGACCGCACCCACAAATACTGGCCAACCGTCGGCCGAGTGGACGACGTCTACGGCGACCGAAACTTGGTCTGCTCCTGCCCACCGTGGGGCGAATCAGCCAGCCCGGAGTAAACACCCCTCGGGTGTCAATCGGTTGCGAAGCGTTGTTCGGCGGCGCGAACCGTGTTCGCCATGAGCATTGCGATGGTCATTGGACCAACGCCACCCGGAACCGGCGTGATCGCCCGAGCATGAAGGCGGGCGGCCTCGGTGTCGACGTCGCCGACCAGCGTCCCGTCCGCGATGCGGTTGATGCCCACATCAATCACCACCGCACCCGGTCGAATCCATGATCCGTCAACAAAGTGCGCGCGACCGACTGCGGCGACCACGACGTCGGCGTTGGCCAGCAGCGTCGGCAGCCCTTGCGTCCGGCTGTGGGCAATGGTGACCGTGCAGTTGGCCTGCTCGAGAAGCATGGCCATGGGTCGACCCACGATGTTGCTTCGCCCAATCACAACCGCATGCTTCCCTTCAAGCGAGACGTCGTAATGCGCGAGGATTTGCATGACGCCGGCGGGGGTACACGGGACGAATCGGGCCCGCCCCTGAGAGAGGTGGCCCGCATTGTTTGGATGAAAGCCGTCCACGTCCTTCCGGGCATCGATTCGGTCCAGAATGGCAGTCGCGTCCAACCCGGCGGGCAACGGCAACTGAACCAAAATGCCATCGATGCCATCGTCGGCATTCAACGCATCCACGACCGACTCCAGCTCCGCTTGGCCCACATCGGCATTCAAATGAATCTCCTCGTGCCGAAACCCGAGCTTGGCAGCCCTTGCCGTCTTTCGGCCGACATACACCTTTGATGCAGGATCTTCGCCAACCCGAACCACCGCGATCCCCGGTGGACGAGGCAGCGCTTCGATTCGCGGCCTCAAGGCCTGCAGGGTCGCGCGCGCAACGGTCTTCCCATCAAGCAACGCTGCCGTCATTCGTCTGACCCGCTCGAAGTGGTCGACTCGGATGCCGAACCACCGCCCGACTTGAGCCCGTAGTGATCCTTGTACCATCCGCCGCCTTTCAACACGAAGCTGCTCCGGCTGATCAACTTTTTCACCTTACCTTGAACGCCGCATTCAGGGCACTCGTCGATGGGTGAATCCGAAACTTTCTGCAGACGTTCGAACGTGTGGCCACAACGCTGGCATCCGTATTCGTAGATCGGCATGGTCCCTCCAGACGGCCGGTTAACGCGACTGCCGTCGACGTGCAGCGGTTTGCCCGCACACCGCGCAAGGCGCTACCCTCGTTGCGTCATGGGCGTTTTCCTCTTCATTGCCTTGGTCGTCATGGTTAGCGCGGTCCTGCCTGTTGTCTGCGGAGCCACCTGGCTTGCCCTCGAGAGCGGACGCAGCTTGCGCCTGAGTCGGGCGGGCGCAAGCTGGTTCTTTCGCGAGAGTGCCGCAAACATCATTGTCGTGGCGACGATCGCGATTGGGTGGTGGCCCACATCCCCGCAGCGCAAGCGACGTCAGCGCGACCTCGCGGAGACACCCCATACCGATCGTGAACGCCTGCCGGTACTGCTGGTCCACGGCTATGGATTGAACCGTGGATGCTTCACGTTTCTGCAGACCTACCTCCACACCCGTGGGTACGAATGGGTTTGGGCCATCAACAACCGACCCAATAGCAGCCCAATTCCCGTGTTTGCAAAGCGTCTGGGGCGCGCCATCGAACGGCTAAAGGATGAGACGGGTGCAGAACGCGTCGATGTGGTCGCTCACTCCATGGGCGGTGTCATCGCAGCTTATGCACTCAAGGAGTTTGGGTACGCTCGCCATGTGCGGCGCTTGGTGACCGTCGGAACCTCTTGGGCCGGAACCAAGACCCACGTTTTTGGCCTGCGACGCGAGGCTCATGACCTGTCCGAATCCAGTGCGGTCATCGACGCGTTGCGCACCTATTCAGGCGACACCGTGGCGATTTGGAGCCGTTCGGACCACCTGGTACTGCCGTCAGAATCCGCCTGCCCCTCGCATGCGCGCTGCATCGAACTGCACGACCTTGGCCATCAAGAAATGCTGATGTCCGCTCGCGTCTTTCGCTGCATCGCAGACGCTTTGCTCGCGCCGGGGCAAGAAGAATGAGCACGCTCGAAAAATCGGTTCTCATCGTGACCGGCAAGGGTGGAACCGGCAAGACGACTGTGACGGCGGCTTTGGGCATGGCACTTGCGATGACGGGACACCGAACGTTGCTGGTCGAGTGCAACGGCACCCGAGTGATCGGTCCGCTGCTCGGGGCCGCTGAAAGCACGTACACACCCCAGAAGGTGGCGCCCAACCTGCACGCGATGACAATCACATCTGAAGAAGCCATCGAAGACTTCATCATCAAGCAAATCAAGGTTCGGGCGCTCTACTCCATGGTCTTCAAAAATCGGATCATGGGGCCGTTCATGGATGCCGTACCCGGACTTCACGATGCCGTGCACCTCGGCAAAGTCTACGGCCTTGTCGAAGACGACTTCACCGATGGCCGACCGACGTGGGACCGGGTTGTTGTGGATGCTCCCGCAACGGGTCACGGCCTGCACATTTTGAATGCACCCAAAGCCATGATGGACCTGACGCGACGAGGCCCGATTTTTGCCAACTCCAAATTGGTTCACGACCTGACCTCGGACCGGTCGCGAACCGGGATCGTCATGACGTGCCTTCCAGAAGCCATGCCGGTTTCCGAAAGCCTCGAACTGAACGCTGCGCTGACTCAAAGCGGATACGGCGTCGCCGCGGTCGTTCTCAACGAGATGGTCAGCACCGACCTCCCATCCCCACCGGACCAAAGGGCCCTCAAGGCTGCCCTTCCTCCTGAACAACGCGTCAATGCCGATGCACTGCTCAGCCGCTTTGACGCACGGGACACGCATCAACGTGCCGCCCATGAAGCGCTCTCGAACGCCATCGATGCCCCGGTCGTCCACCTTCCGCTGCTGTTCGACCGCCCACTCCACCAAGCCAGCATCGAACGGTTGGCGTCCCACCTGCTGAGGGAACTGGAGTCCATGTGAACAGTCAAGTCGTCATTTGTTGCGGGTCGGGCGGGGTCGGAAAAACCACAACCAGCGCTGCCTTGGGGCTGCGTTGGGCCCACGACGGCGACCGCGTGTGCGTGCTCACCATTGACCCGGCCAAACGGCTCGCGGACAGCCTGAACATCGACACGCTTGGAGGCCGCCCGACACCCATTGACATCCCGGATGCAACGGGCCGCTGCGATGCGGTGATGCTCGACGTGCAAGAGACCTTCGAGTCGCTCATCCAGCGATTCGCCCCCACCACAGCGGCCGCAGCGTCCATCCTTGAAAACCGGTACTTTCAATTCGCCAGCACCCGACTCGGCGGAGTCCACGAATACATGGCCGCCGAGAAACTTCGCGAGTTGGCGACCAATGGGCAGTACGATGTCGTCATTGTCGACACGCCCCCGACGCGCAACGCCCTTGACTTCTTGGACGCGCCCGACCGAATGGCAGAGTTGATGAACGGTGCCGTGGTGCGGTGGCTGGCTGCGCCAGCAACCAAGCGGGGCTGGAGGGGCATCGAGCTTGGCGGAGAGGCCGTCACCCGCGTGCTCAATCTGCTGATTGGCCAAAATACGATCGGAGAAATCGCACAGTTTTTCAACTTGTTCCGCGATCTTGGGGAGGGATTCCAAAAGCGATCAGTGGAGGTGCAAGACCTGCTTCGTGCCGAATCGACCCGGTTTCTCTTGGTGACCTCTCCATCTTCTGCGGCCCAGAGTGAGGCGCTGTTTTTTCTTCGACAACTGAACGCCAAGGCGATGCCCTTTGGCGGGTTCATTGTGAACCGCGTGGAACCGCACATTGCGTTCGACGGCGAAGCACTGCCGGTCAATGGGCCAGACGGCTGGGCCGTCGCCCGTTCGCAATTGTTGGCGCTGGCGGAACAGCAAGCACGGCTCGCAAGGATGCACGAAGTCGGAGTCGACGCATTGGTTGCTGCGGGGCCGGAAGGCGCACCAGTTTGGCCGGTCCCCCATCAAGGCGCACCGGTCAATTCCATTGATGAACTCGCGGCGCTCAGCGCATCGCTTCCAACCCGCGATGCCTTACGACACACCCCGTGAGACGGCGCACCGCATCGCGTTGTTAGGGCTCAAAGCGGGCTTCTGCGATGCACAAATCGTTGTACTGAGAGCCCTTGACCACTTCCGTGAACGTCAGCGTCACTTTGTCCGTCGACGTCGACGGGAACGCAATGGTCTGCTCCATCAATGACGTCTTGATGGCGATGGCATGCGTGGAACCGTCTGCGAATGTCAGCGTAGCGGCCTTGGCCCGATTGGTGGCCATGAACGATGAAAAGCTGCCGGCCGATCCGTTGCGCAGCTTGAGCTTTGACACGGTCGCTGCCCGGCCAAAGTCAAAGACGATCGACTCCCCTGTTCCGTCGCCTTCGGCATTCCCTTCGCACCACAACGAGTCCACCAACCCATCAGCGAGCTGTTCCGCCCCGTAACTCTGACCGTCCGCCTCCAACGTCGAACTCGAGGTGTACGTGGCCGGAACGACAAACGGGGATGGTTGCTTGTCCATGACTTGGATTTCGGAGAAACCGGTGTCGTTGAAGGTGCTCCCCCGGTAGACGCTCTTGAGCTTGATCTTGATGAAGTCGGTGTCTTTGGAACCGCTGAACCGAACCTCCTCAGCCGCGAACTCGTCCTTGAGCGTGAAGGTCTCTTTCGAGCCATCAGAGAACTCTACGTCGACCTCCTTGGCGCGGTTGTGGCGCGTCCAGAAGTCATGGCTGATCCAGTAACCGTTCCAAATCTTGAGACCCGTGACCGACTTTGTACCGCCCAAATCAATCTTGACCCAAGAACCCAACCCGCTGCTGTCGGCGCCCTCGAGCCACGCGTTGTCGAGCTTGCCGTCGGCAACCCCCTTGCCTTCGTAGGCTTGGCCTTTGTCGGACACCAGGTATGACGACGCCTCCACGCCTGCCGGCTTTACCGTGGCTCCAAGAGCGGTTCCAATCAATGCGATCGCAATGGACATGTTTCCTCCAAGGGCACCCCACGGCGCCTGCATTCAACGTTGTACACCACCCGCGACTTGGGATCAGCCTGGCAATCGCAAAACGCTTGCCAAGAACTAAAAGACGCCATTCAGACTGACCCGCGCGCCCTCAAACCCCGGGAGCGATTTGCACTGCCCACCGGAACACCGGATGCCGGCCTTATACGCGCCATAAAATGCTTTCATGGTGACATTGGTGCTCGGCTTGTGCTGCACTTCGAGCGCACCATACAAGTCTTCGCCCAGGTTTCCATCGCCCTGCACCAACGGATTGTCTGTCCAGTCCTGATACGCGACGAAAATCCATCGGTCACCGTGATGCCAAGCCAACGCGTTGGCCATTTCAACAAAATCGGCCTGCTGCTGTTCATTGACGCCCCACGCGAACGCTTTGGCGTCCAGGTCAATTTCGAGCGCCTGCTCGCCAAACAGCGGGACGTGGATGGTGGCATCAAGATGGCTCATTCGGTCGGATCCCTCTGCCGAATCTTGACGCCGATCAACACGGTGTCCCGCGTTGAGCTGAAGCGCGGCATGATTCGCTGAGTACTCCACCCCTGCAACAGGGTGCACGATGTGCTCCGGACTATCGTTGAAGTGGAGCCCCGCGGTGTCGTTGTCGATCAAGTAGCTTGCAGCAATGAACGGCGTCAGCTCTCCCGGTCTCGCCGCGTAGTCGACGCGGACGCGCGCGCCCATGATGTCGTTCGAGTTCACAGCAGCGGCCCCATCCTCGGTGATCACACGCTCGTATTCCAAGGTGGGGACATTGCTTGGCTCCCACCCCTCCGGTGTCGAAAACGCTGTGATGCGCTCGGTGTCCTTGGTTGCTTTCGCTTCCAGCAGCACGACGGTCTTTCCCGGGTATGCGGCGACGGATCCGTAGGTTGCCCACCCCGTCAACCCATCGTCGGAGTCCGCCATTTCGGAGGCGCGGTAATCGAAGACATCGCCCTCGAAAAACACATCGAGTCCCGCCACACCATTCGCTTCGACGGTGGCCCCATAAATCACCGCATCAAGGTCACTTCCGTACCGTTCAACGGGCGTTGCCAGCGTGGGCTCGGCCGACCGCGCAAAACTGTACGCGGCGCCATGAATGCCGAGCGTTACGGGCCCAAACCACTCGGCACGCGCGCCCGAAACCATGTGCGCGGAGTTCGGGGCGATGGCGGTATTCGGATTGTCTTGACTGATTTGTTGCTGGTTTGTGATGCCCGTGATCGCCGTGACGTCGACATCCCCCAACCGGAAGACCCCTTTCACACCGCGAATGGATGTATCCACGTCGATGTCGGTGTTTTTCACAATGTTGAGGGCAATCCCCCGGCCGAAACTCCCGTAGGCATCACCGATGGTCAAATCCACCGCATCCCATCGCTTCGTGAGAAACATTTTCTCGATCAGAAAGTACCCATCATCCGCGGGCGAGGTGATGCCCGGCTCAAACAATGGAACGGTTTGCATGGATTCGCCGTCCAAGACATACCGATTTGAAAACAGCGCGATTTCATCGATTTGGAGGCCGATTCCAAGGGTGTCTTTGGTCACTTGAAGGTTGGTTCGACTGACCTGCTCGAAATAATCGTTCACCTTCATGTCTGGAAACAGCTCGAACGGGCCATCGGCGACCCGCACTCCCGGGTCGTCAAGCATGGCCTGGTGGTAGCGCATTTCGACATCGGTCATCACTTGCACGGAGGCACCCGCGAGCGGCCCGGTGCCCCACAACTGAAAAGCGTGGGCGGGGCCACCCAATGCGAATGCACCGACGAGAACGAGCCTCATCTAATTTCCGGCGTTGAGGAGGGACTCGATGTCGTGACGCAGCTCGACCTCGTCTCCGGGGTTGTAGCCCTGGTACACCTTGTGAATGTTGCCCGACCGGTCAATCAACACGTTGTAGGGCAACGTCTTCGCAGGATTGTATTGGGCGACCACGCTGGTGTCTTTATCCAACAAGACGGTGAACCCGTACCCGCCTCGCTTTACGAGCGGCTTCACTTTGCTCGATGCACGGGCGTCATCGGTGCTGATCGACAACACCTCAAACCCCTTGGACTCCAGTTCTCGGTCCATCTTGTCGAGGTGCGGCATCTCCAACTTGCACGGTCCGCACCACGTTGCCCAAAAGTTCACCAAGACCACCTTTCCTTTGTAGGCGGCAAGGCTGACTTCTTTTCCATCGATGTCACGGAGACTGAAATCAGGCGCGGCTTCACCGGCGTCCACCGACCCGGCCATCGCAAACACCATCGCACCGAGAAGAGACAACCGACTCACAAATCCAGACATGGGCACTCCATTGGGTAGAGAAAGAATACATTAGGCCGAATCTACCGGCCAGCGCCGGACGGGATACGCCCTTTACTATGTCCAAACGAATCCTCATCGTCGACGACGAACCCAGCATCCGGATGGTTCTGCGCGCGCACCTGACCCGGAGTGGGTACGAGGTCACCGCCGCCGAAAACGGCGCGGAGGCCCTGTCGCTCTTGCGCAACGACGCCTTCCACCTGATTGTCAGCGACCTGAAGATGCCCGTGATTGGCGGCATGGAGTTGCTGTCTCACTGCCAGGAGAGCTACCCCGGCCTTCCGGTGATTTTGATCACTGCTCATGGCACGGTGGACTCGGCCGTCGAGGCGATCAAGAACGGTGCAACCGACTATGTGACCAAACCTTTCGACTCCGACGAGTTGTTGCCGATCATCAACAAAGCGTTGCGCACCGAAGAGAAGACCCGCCACGCGCTCCACGAAGATGCCGCGGGACGGTACAAGATCATCGGACAGACTGCGAAGATGAAGCACGTCTACGGGATGATCGAAAAAGTCTGTCGGTCGCCCACAACGGTCTTGATCACCGGAGAAAGCGGGACCGGAAAAGAGTTGGTCGCGCGCGCACTTCACGACCACTCCGACCGTTCAACCGCACCGTTTATTCAGGTCAACTGCGGTGCGATTCCGGAAAACCTGTTTGAGTCCGAACTTTTTGGGCACGAAAAAGGAGCCTTCACCGGTGCCGTGGCGGCAAAGCCTGGCAAGTTTGAGATGGCGGACGGCGGAACCTTGTTCTTGGACGAAATCGGCGAGCTGCCCAAGGACATGCAAGTCAAGCTGCTGCGGGTGCTGCAGGACGGTCAGTTTGAGCGCGTCGGCGGGATTCGCAGCCAAACGGTGGATGTTCGATTGGTGGCGGCCACCAATCGAATTCTGGAGGACGAAGTGCGGGCCGGTTCGTTCAGAGAGGACCTGTTCTACCGCCTGAACGTCATTCCAATCCAACTGCCGCCCCTTCGCGACCGAGCAGACGACATCCCCCTGCTGGTCGATCATTTCGTCGAGAAGTTCAACGAACGGCTGAACACCAATGTTGAGGGGCTGACGCCTGACGCCATGGCGGCGCTGTTGGCTCACAAGTGGCCGGGCAACATCCGAGAGCTTGAAAACCTAATTGAGCGCTCCGTCTTGTTGGTCGATGGCACCGTCTTGTCTCTGGCCGACCTTCCGGGACTGACCCGAGACCCCATTGAATCCACCAGCGACTTGGCTTCGGAAGAAATGGGCCTCAAAGAATACGTTCGCGTCTACACCGCAAAACTCGAACGGGCTCGGATTCAGCGCGTGCTCGAAGAAGAAGACAACAACGTGACCCGTGCGTCCAAGAAGTTGGGAATATCCCGCAAGAGCCTCCAAATGAAAATGAAAGACTACGGGCTCCGCGACCTGAAGGACACCAACGACGACGGCTCGGACACCTGAGCCGTCGATTGGCTTGACCCCCGGGAACGCCTGCCATACTTTTCAGCCATCGAGGCCGGCATGCTCACTTCACTTTTACTGCTTTCGACCGCCACGCACGCTGCAAACATCACCGACCTGCCGCCGCAGTATCGGGGCGACATCGGCATTGCGTACACGGCCACAGTGATCCCCGACACCCTGGAACAAGACCGGATTGCAGTGGGCGAGCGGCGGACGATTGCGCACGACATGGTGTACGAGGGGCGCTTCGGCATCACCGACTACTTGATGGTGGCGCTCGAACTGCCGCATGCCGTGAAGCATGAGGTGCGCTTCTTCAACAGCAACGCAATGGCGTATGACCCGATTTCCGAGACCGGCACGATGCTGGGCACAGGCCCGATTGAGGACTCTTCCCGCTCTGGGAGCGGCTTGGGTGGCACCCGCTTTCGGATTGCAGGAGCCCCATTTTCGGAAACCGTATTTGCCGATCGCGGGGACCGGGTGACGTGGGTACTCGGGGTGGGCTTCCAGTTCCGAGACGATTCCAATTTCTGGACAACCGACGGCGGTGAACGGGGTGCAGGGCCCGGCTCATCGGCCTTTGAAATTGACTCGACGTGGTCGACAGACCACCAGCACGCTTCGCCGTACATCGCTGTGGCTTGGAGCCGTCGTGCACCGAACAACGACGGCCCTGTGCCTGTGAAAGATCCGTCCGATCTCTGGTTGGTTTCGGGCTTGGAAATTCCCCTGTGGGGCGACCCATCATGGGCCGATGGGCTGGGTACCGAGGTGGTCTTGGACCTCAGCGGACGCTTTGGCTACCACACCTACGGAGATGGCGTGAGCGGAGTGCTGCTGCCAGCCGTGCTGCCCATCTCCAGGCGAACGGCTGCGACCCAGTCGGAAACGAGCAGCCTCTGGGGCAACGTTGACGTGCGCTGGCGAGCCGCACGGTATGTGGATTGGTCTCTACGCGGAGCCATGGGGGGCGTGCTGGGCCACCGGCTGGAGCACCACTACCCGGTTCGGACGGCCACGGGCTCGAAGGTTGGATGGAGCTTGGGAACCGCGGTGACCTTCCGCATGCGCGATCCGTTGTTCGACCAGCGTTGAACGGAGAGTCGACACCCCGTCAGGGGCGCGCCTTTTCGAGTTCCATCAGGGCGTTGTACGCTTCCCTCTTTGTGCACCCCCATCGCTGTGCAAGGCGACCAGCGATGGCCTTGAGGTCTGACGAAGCCTCTTCCTCATCTGCTGCGACGGGCTGACCGGGACCCACCACAAGCACCACCTCCCCCCGCTGCTCGCCAGCGGGCATCTCCGTTGCCGGCAGTCGAATCACCTCCTCGTATTTTTTGCTCAACTCGCGGCAAAGTACGAGTTCCCGGTCTGGGCAGAGTTCGGCGAGAACTGCAATCAGTTTGCCCACTCGCCGACCCGATTCCAGGAAGACCACGGGGCCCGGGAGCCGACTGAGCGATGCGACGTGGGTCCGAAGTGCACCCGGCTTTCGAGGTGGAAACCCGGCGAAGTGAAACGGCGTGGCGGGGAAACCAGCAACCGACAATGCTGCTGTCACCGATGAGGGACCACCCACGCATTGCACGACGAGCCCCGCAGCGTGGGCGGCCGCGACGATCACGCCGCCAGGGTCCGACACACCGGGAGTACCGGCGTCGCTGACCAAGGCCACCTGCTGACCCGCCTGCAGTCGAAGGATGACGTCGTCCACGCGCGATGATTCGTTGTGGGCATGGCATGCCTTGAGGGTCGGAGCAGGAATCGATAGCGCAGACAACAGCGAGCGCGTTCGGCGGGTGTCTTCGCACAGAATCAAGTCGGACTCCCCGAGGATCCGAGCCATTCGTGGCGACGCGTCTTCGAGGTTTCCGATTGGTGTCGCCACCACGATCAAAGGCATGCCCTACTCCACGTCGAACGCATCGTCGTACCACGTCAACCCGGTGGGTTCGACCAACACGACGAGGAATGCCATCTCTTCATACGACTCCGGTGCGGAGCACAACCACGCTTGGGCCGCTCGGACCAGGCGACGCCGTTTGGTGCCGTCCACCGATTCATCCACGGCTGAACCGGATACCGACCGAGTCTTTACTTCTACGAATCGCAGGCATGCGTTTCGGGACACAACCAAGTCCAGCTCGCCGCCGCCGCCACGCCAATTGCGCGAAAGCACGGTCCACCCCTTGCGCTCCAGCGCCAAGGCCACCCGTGCTTCGCCATCGCTGCCGAGGCGCACAGCCTCGCGGCGCGCGCCAGTTACTGGCGAATCTCCTTGAGCCGCGCCCGCTTACCGGTGCGATCCCGAAGGTAGTAGAGCTTGGCCCGTCGGACCCGGTGACGGCTCTTTACTTCGACCTTCACCACGTTCGGGCTGTGCGTTGGGAACACCCGCTCCACGCCGATGCCGAAGGACATCTTGCGCACCGTGAACGTCTCGGCCGGTCCGGAATGCTTCTTGGCAATCACCGTGCCCTCGAACACCTGAATGCGGGTCTTGCCGCCTTCTTGAATCCGCACGTGAACGCGAACAGTGTCGCCAATGTTGGCGCTCGAGTGCTCGAGCCCGCTGGCGATTTCGTTGTTGATTTCGGTCATGGTGGGCATGGTCCCATCCTCTCCAATTCGTGTGGTGCGGTCGCGCCGCCAAGAGGCCGCGCTGCCCGTCAAAAGACGGACTCCGCCGAAGCCGTCGGGTCTTATCGCCTCATGGCTCCATCGTCAAGTGCGCTGCGACCATCCCCGCAACGCCTTACTCATCCTCGCCCAACTTCGCAATCAGGTCCGGCCTCACCGTCGCCGTCAACTCGAGCGCCGTCTGCTTTCGCCAGGCGTCAATCTTTGCGTGATGCCCACTCACCAAGACATCGGGAACCGCCATGTTTTTGTACTCGCGCGGCCGTGTGTACTGGGGCGCTTCGAGCACACCATCAGAAAATGATTCATTGGCGCTGCTTTCGCTGTTTCCAAGCACGGAGGGAAGCAGTCGTGCAACGGCATCGGTCACCACCATCGCCGCCAACTCCCCCCCGGTCAGCACGAAATCACCGATGGAGATCGCCTCGTCCACGAGGTGTTCGCGGACCCGGGCATCCACCCCTTCGTAATGCCCACACACCAACACCAGTTGGTCATAGGTGGCGAGCCGTACGGCATCGCGTTGTTGGAACGGGCGGCCAGCCGGGTCCATCAGCACAACCCGCGCACCCGCCTTGCGGACAGCCTCGATGCCCCGATCAACCACATCCACCCGCATCACCATGCCGGCCCCGCCCCCATACGGCGTATCGTCAGCCGTGCGGTGTTTGTCTTCGGTCCATTGCCGCAAGTCATGGACCTTGATGGTCACCAGGCCGGCCTGCTGAGCTCGGCCCAAAATGCTTTGATTGAGCGGGGCTGTGCACATGCCGGGGTGGAGGGTCAGCAGGTCGAACCGCACGCCTATGCCTCCAAATCCATGGTCGGATGGATGACAACCACCTTCTCGGCCACGTCAACGGATTTCACAACATCCTTCACGGCGGGAATGATCAACTCGCCATCGTCCGTCTGGATCTGCCAACAATCGAGCCGGTCGCCGACCAAGACCTCGGTCAGGCGCCCAACCACCGCTCCGGCGGTGTCGAGCACTGTCATGCCGATCAAGTCGCGGTGGTAATACTCGTCGTGCCCAGGCTCTGGGAGCGCATTTTCTGGGCACACGATTTCCCAGTCCATGTAGGCTCGGGCACCATCGGGGGTGGTCACACCGTCTATGCGCCCCAACACCCGTTTGCCGGCCCCGCTTCTTGACCGAAGTTTGCCGTCAACGCGCTCCCCTTCGGGCGACACCAAGGTCACATCGAACCCTTCGCCGGCGAAGAGAGACGATTCCCGGTTGTGCAGGAACAGCCTCACTTCCCCCTGAACGCCGAACACGCCATTCACCCGTCCGAGACGCACTTCGGAGGGCAGGATGGCGTGCTCTTGCTTGGGGAATCGCCCCAAACTTTATTCCTCGGACGCGCCGCTGACCACTTCCAGGACACCGCGACGCGAGTCATCGGATGCGGCCAAGATTTGCCGCATCGCATCCAACAAAGGCTGGTCGCCGGAGGTCAAGAGCGAGCGATCGTCCTCGTGAACCTCCAACTCGAACAGGACAGAAGCGTCGCCTTCCGTCACCGTCAACGAGACGGCGTCGCTGTGCGAAACAACCGAACGGACCATGTAGTCGACGAGTTGCTCCACGATCAGCCCTCGGAGCCGGCGCGGGCCTTTTTGATCAGCGAGGCGGCGGTATCCGAGGGAGAAGCGCCCACACCCAACCAGTAATCAACGCGCTCCAGGTCGAGGGTAAGCTGATCGCCTTCAGCCATCGGGTCGTAGTGACCCAATCGCTCGATGTACCGTCCGTCGCGGGGCATGCGACCGTCGGCTGCGACGATGCGGTAAAAGGGGCGCTTCTTGCGGCCGTGACGGGCCAAACGAATGCGAACTGCCATGATAACTCCAACTTGAGTAGGGCCGTCACTGCAAATGCAACGGCCGCGGAACGGCCCCTTGTTACCCGCCACAGCGCGCCCGTCAAGCCCAAACAGCCCAAGACACCACTGCCGCGCCGCCCGTGCTAACCAGACGGCATGCACACTTCACCCCGCTGGATCCTCCTGCCCCTCGTCGTCGCAGTGATGTTGTTCGCCGGGGGCGTGGCCGATTCGGGCTTCGTCGCCGATGACGCGTTCAATTTGGCCGAACACGCCAACGACGGGGATTGGAGCGGCGAATGGACCACACCGACCTACTTGCATGCCGGCGGTGAGCGCGGTCACATCTGGCGCCCGTTGCCGGCGTGGGTTCAACATGTGGCCGCCTCGACAATGGGCCGAACCGGAACCACCTTTCGAGGCCTCAATGTCGTCATCCATGCGACCAATGTCTTGGTGATGATCGCCGTCGCGCGGAGACTGGGTGCGAGTGCCGCTGCAGCAGGCCTGGCTGCACTCTTCTGGACAACCCATCCCGTCATGCCGGAGGCCATCTGCTGGAGCTCCGATATTTACGACCTGATGGCCACAACGTTCGCCATGCTTGCCGTCGCTTCGGTTGCGGCCAAGTCGCTGCCGCGGCGGCGAATTGGAATCGCAGCGGCCGTGGTGGCGGCTTGCCTGTGCAAAGAATCGTCGGTGGCTTTGGTGCCGGCCCTCGCCCTGGTGGCCTGGACGATGCATGGACGCCGTAGCGCGGGCGAGACGGGACTCCTGGGTGGTGCGGCCGTCGCGGCTTACGCCGCGATGCACGGAGAAATCACGGCCCAGAGCTACGCAGACGTTGCGCGCGATGTGCCGCTCATGGAGGCCTTTGATGCGTTGCTGATGAACGTCGGATGGTGGATCCATGCGCCTTCAAGGGCTCCCATGGCGCACCTGTTCGATCGCATCATCGATCGCAATGAGGTGCTCACCGGCGCCGCCGTGTTGGCTGGAATGAGCGTTCTTGTGGCTCACCAGATGCGCCAAGCGCCCACTCGAGCGGGGTTCCTGCTGGCGGGCCTCGCCTCCGCCGTGCTGTTGTCCGTGCCCGCCGCGGTGGGGATTCCATTCATCGGCGTCGCACCGCTCCGCTACGCTTACGCACCCATGGCCGTGGGGCTCACCGTCGCAGCGGCACGTTGGACCCGGGAAGTCCCGATGCAATGGGTGCTCGCCGTGCTCTTGGTCTCCGGCTTGGGTGCGGCGCGCGTCAGCCACCGAGTACCCGCATTCCAAGACGATGCCTCATTGTGGGCAGCAGAACGGTCCCTCGAGCCCACCAATGCTTACGCAGCTGGCAACCTCGCGCGCGCCATGATTGGGGCTGGCCAGAGCGAAGCGGCCATCGCGTTGTGGGCCGATGCGATCGAACGTGCCCCGTCCAATGTTCGGGTCTTTGACCGGGCCAATGAGCGCTGGCTTTTGGCCCAGACTGCATTTCTGAAAGGGCGCCCCGATGTCTCCCTGCAACAAACGCTGCGTCTGCTGGATGAGTCGGGTGAAGCCGCACCCGCAATGGCGCATTGTTTGCACGCGGACAGCCTCGATGCGCTCGGCCGCCATGCCGAAGCCGCGGACGTGGCTCACCTCTGTGAACCCTGACTCAACTCAAAGCGCAGCAACCACAACAACCCGGCAAGCCGGTGATAGCTCAGGGGGTAGACGTCGAACGTCGGCAGCGCACCGATCAACACAACGATCGCAGCGATCGTCAGGGGGTGGCGCTCCCATCGCCGGGCGGCAACCAGCACCACCAATGGCAGGGCCCACACGTAATGGTGCTCCCATGCGACCGGCGAAAGCAGCATCATGGATGCCAGCCCAATGGCGCCCAGCTCGTCGAGGTTTCGGCAATGACGGGCCGCAAACAACACCGCCGTCACGACGCAAATCGACACCGCAGCACCGGCAAGCCGCAGCGGCTTTTGCATCCCCTGAATGGTCCCACCCATCGCATCAATGGGCACGCGAACGGTGTTGAACAGCAGCCCCGTAAAGCTGTTGTCTCGAAAGTATTCACCCGATACGAACTGCGGCCCGTATGCGAAGAATTCAGCCCATAGCGAGCCAGTGGACCCCGAGAGCATGGGGTACACGGCAATGACTGTCGTGGCCACCCCGGCGGATGCAACGAACCGCCAGCGACGACCAATGGCCATCGGCGCCATCACCGCCAATGGGAGCAACTTGATGTGCGCGGCGACCGCAAGAAAACCGCCCGCAAGCGTCGGCGCCGCACGCACGCGGTCAATGCCCAGCAGAACGAGATTGAGGACCAACAAGTTGACTTGGTTGTGCCGAATGGTGCGCTCCAGCGGCGTGCAGACGACCAAGACCACCGCCACAATGATGGCAGCCATGAGCGGGCTGCCGCCTTCTCGGTGGACGAGGCGCTGCAGCAGGTAGACCAGCAACGCCACCATCAGCACTTGAAACGAGTGCCACACGAAGAACATCAACATCCAGTGCTTTGGACTGTTCAGGGCCAAGAACTCTCCGAGCGTGGCAAACCACGGGTAGGCCGCAGCCATCGCCTCGGCAACGAGCGGTGGGTAGAGGTAGCAGTCCGCATACGGCGTCGAACCCGCAAGTACGGCTTCCGCTCCGCCGACATAGCACTTCCAATCCCAGCTGGGTTTTGCGTGTTCGCTGACCTGATGAATCGCAGCGAATACCGGCAGCAGCGATGCCCCCAAGACGGCGATGGTCGGCGCATCGCGTTCCGAACGGGTCCACAACCAGACCACAGCGGCCCCCACGGTCACAGCGGACAAGAACATGCCCAGCAGCTCAAATGGCTGGTGGGCGCTGCCGTAGCTCGCGTCGATGAACGCGGGCGCCTTCTGCCACAGGGCAACCGCCGCAATGGTGGCCAGCAGCCAGCAGCCACCGACCGCCGCCATGGCCCGGCCGTTCAGGGCCGGACTGCCCGCAGTATCCATGGAAGCACCTACCTCTGGTTAAAGCGGAATGTTGCCGTGTTTCTTCGGTGGATTGCGGTCGCGCTTGTTCTCCAACGAGTCAAACGCCTCGATCAGTCGGGCACGCGTCTCGCGCGGCACCAGAATTTCGTCGATGTATCCCAGCTCAGCCGCCCGATACGGGTTGGCAAACTTTTCGCGGTAGTCCGTCACCAATTCATCCTTCCTCGCAGCAGCATCAGCGGCTTCGGCGAGTTCTCGCCGAAAGATGATGTTCACCGCGCCATCGGGACCCATCACCGCAATCTCGGCGGTCGGCCAAGCAAAGTTCAAGTCCGCTCGGATGTGTTTCGAATTCATGACGCAGTAGGCGCCGCCGTAGGCCTTGCGGCTGATGAGCGTCACCTTCGGTCCTGTGGCCTCGGCAAACGCATACAGCAGCTTCGCTCCGTGCTTGATGATCCCGCCGTGCTCTTGGTCGACGCCCGGGAGGAACCCCGGAACATCTTCCACCACCCAGAGGGGAATGTTGAAGGCGTCACAGAACCGAACAAAGCGCGCGGCCTTGAGTGAACTGTCGACGTCCAACACCCCCGCCAAGTGCGCCGGTTGGTTCGCAACAACCCCAACGGAACGACCGCCGAGTCGGACGAACCCCACCACCACATTCGCGGCATATTGGGGTTGCACCTCAAGGAACGCGCCATCGTCGGCCACCGCAGTGATCAGGTCTTTCACATCGTATGGCTTGTTTGGATTTTCCGGAACCAACGTGTCGAGGGTCGGGCACACGCGTTCAGCCGAATCGTTGGTCTCTCGGCGCGGGGGTTCTTCCATGTTGTTGCTGGGGAGGTAGCTCAGCAGCTCTCGCAGCAGTGCGAGTGCGGCGGCTTCATCGGGCACGGAGAAGTGAGCAACGCCACTGGTCTCGCAGTGCGTGTCGGCGCCGCCAAGCTCCTCTTTTGTGACCTCCTCATGGGTCACGGTCTTGATCACATCGGGCCCCGTTACGAACATAAAGCTGGTCGAACGCACCATGCAGATGAAGTCCGTGATGGCCGGCGAGTACACGGCTCCGCCGGCACAGGGCCCCAAGATGGCAGACAACTGGGGGACCACGCCGCTGGCAGTCACGTTGCGCAGGAAAATGTCGGCGTACCCACCGAGCGACTTGACCCCTTCTTGAATGCGAGCACCACCGGAATCATTGAGGCCCACAACCGGGGCGCCATTGCGAACAGCGAGGTCCATGATCTTGCATATTTTTCGAGCGTAGGCGCCGGACAACGAGCCACCGAAGACCGTGAAGTCCTGCGCGAACAAGTAGACGAGCCGACCGTCCACGCGGCCGTAGCCCGTGACCACGCCGTCGCCATAAATCTTCTTTTGCTCCATGCCGAAATCGGTGCAATCGTGCGTGACGAATCGGTCCATCTCGCGAAAGGACCCCGGGTCGAGGAAGGCTTCAATGCGCTCCCGAGCCGTCCACTTGCCCCGCTCATGTTGCTTGTCGATGGCCGCCTGGCCGCCACCCAGCTTGGCCAACTCGGACCGCTCAATCAACTTGGATTCCAACTCTTCGTGAGACACATGACCTCCAGAAAACTCCCCCTATCCCGCACAAGAGGTTGAGGTCCATCCAGTTCCCGAGTACATCTCAAGGAGGAGAAGAAACCATGAAGCAAGGAACTGCGGCGCTGGCGGTGGCTGTGATGATCGGGTGCGAACCGAAGCCCGACGCCGGCAACCCCACCGATACCGGACCCGACATCGGCACGGAGTGGCCCGATGACGGATGCATCAGCATCAACGGCGAGGGTGGATTCGCCACGATCAGCGACGCGATCGAGTGGGCGGATGACGGCGACACCATCGCCGTGTGCGCGGGAACGTACAATGAGAAGCTTCGCATCGACAAGGCGGTGACCGTGAAGGGTCCCAGCACGGGCGAACGGGCCGTATTGATTGGCCCGCCGGACGACTCGGCCGTGTCCATTCGCTCATCGGGGGTCGCGCTTCAGTGGTTCACCATCAACTCCTCTTCGTCGGGCATCTACGTCAACGAGGTCGATGACGTTCTTCTCGCCGCATTGGACTTTGGTTCATTGGCCAGTACAGCGATTCGCGTGGCCGGCGCGACGAATCTGACCGTCCAAAGCTGCACGTTTGAAGACATCGATACGGGCCCAATTTACATGGACGAAGGCGGCAGCATTCGGATCTACAACAACGTGTTCGAGGGCAACTCCGGCAACGCGGTGTACGTCACGGATGGCGCAACGGTCTCGTTGGAGACGAACGAGTTCTACGGCAACATGCCCAACGACGACGGGTTCAACGCCGCCGTCCGGGTGACCAACGGGACCGCGCTGACCGCCACGAACAACGTGTTCAGCGGGAACACTGGGAAAGCGATCAGTGCGTCGGATGCGGATGTTCAATCCAGCAACGACACCTTTACGCTCGGCACCATGGCCATCCAGCTCGCAGGGGGCTCGCTGTCCGTCGATGGCGCAGTGGTCACCAACCCCACTGTGTCGGGCATCGTCGCCCAGACCTCGGATGGGTCGGTTGACATTCGGAACACCGTTGTGTCCGTAAACCCGGACTCGGGGCTCAGCCTCGACCAATCCGAATGGAACTCGGGGAACACCACCCAAGCGGTGGGGCTTCACTTGGCGGCCCAAGAGTCCATCGTCTTGGACGCGGTCGATGTCAGTGGGTTCAACAACGCGGGGGTTGTGTTGGACCGTCGAGGCAACACCAACGTGCTCGCCTCCCTCAATGCTGTGACGATCGACAACGCGGGTTGGATGGGACTCTTCGCCACCCGCATTGACGCCAGCATCACCGACCTGCACATCACCAACACCCGCACCTTCGGGGACATGGACGATACGCAGTGCACGTCCGTTGGCAGCAACTCCGGCGCGGCAATCTCCAACTCCGTGGTGGACTGGGTTGGGGGCACCATCCGCGACAACGACGGGTACGGACTCAGCGGTTCATCGACCACCATGACCTTGTCGGGATTGACCGTGGGTGGAAACACATGCGCGGGCATCATGAACTTCGGCGGAACGGCCGCCGTCGACGACAGCGACTTCTCCGCTGCCGGGGGAACTGTGCTCGCGGCGAATGTGATCGGGTACAGCGCCGATGCGACCTCGGTGACCAACTCGCGGTTTACCGACACCGCATTCATTGGCGTCTCGGACCGCACCGTCATGGACTACGGCTCCATTGTGTATGAATACGTCTACTACGACCGGATTGGCACGGATGTGCAGTTCTTTTTCTCGGGGGACAACCGGGTCGAAAACAACGCGTTCGCCAACGGTGCTCAGGGTGTCCTCTTGCAAGAAGCCGATGCCACGGTGTTGAACAACACCTGGACGGACTACAGCGCCTTCGGTGTGTTCGCGTACATGGGCGAAGCGACCATCGATGGCACCACCTTTGGTGGCGGTTCGGGGCACTTCCTTGCCTGCCGAGACGGTTCGGTGAGCGTCACAGACGCCACCATCTCGGACACCACCGCGTCCACCGAACGCACCTATGAGGTGTACATCGACGGCGTGTTGAGCAGCTCATCCACACAAACGCTGGTGTACCCCACGACCTACCTCGAGAACTGCACAGCGACCATGACCAACGCCACCATGACCAACTTGGCGGGCAGCGCAATTCGAGGTCTTGCTGGGGCAACCACCCTGAGCGACCTGACCATCGAACGAGCGAACGGCAGCAGCACGTACGGCACGGACGCGGTCCAGTTTGAGAACACCTACACGTCGGTGGATGGCGCATTCGTCTCGGCCCCCATGGTCGTCGAAGCCACGGACATCCGCATCGCGGACACGCAGATGGGCGCCGCATTGTCCTACTCCGGCACAACGGGGGCGGACGGCACATACCAGGCAACCGGCCTGTTCACGGGACTGACTGTCGATACAGGCACTTCCTACGGAGTGAACCTGTCGTCGGTGAGCGTCAACTTTGTTGAATCCAGTGTCAACAGCGCCGGCTATTTCGGCATCTACGCCACGTCGGCTGAAGTCGGGCTGACGAACTCCACCGTCGAAAACAGCGCGTCGACTGGCATCCATGCATTTAACTCCAGCCTCGTGTTGAACGACTCTTCGGTGTTCAGCTCCAGCGGTCCCGGTGTATTCGCTCAGGACGGAACGATCTCCATGATTGGCGGATCGTCCCAGTTCAATGCCAACAACGGAATCACCCTCTCTGGCTCGGCTGGAGTCGCATCATTGGCGGGCGTGAACATCGCCAACAACAGCAACTATGGCTTGCAGTGCGGCGACTTCGACATGGCGACCTGCGAAGTTTCCTTTGAAGCGAATGGAATGGGCCCAACAACCGCCTGCCCCATCGAATGCGACCCGGACGGCATGGGCGATGACGGCGGTGCCCCTGGCGACGAAGATACGGGCATCGCCGACACGGGCATGTGACGGGCCGTTCCCTCTCGTCATCCCTCCGGACAATCCCCAAGCGACCCCATTAGCGTTCGACCACCACGGCACCGCCTTGTTTGATCCGAGCGGGCCCCACGGAAGCCACCTGAAGGGCCGACCACACGGGCTGCCCAAACTCCCGAAACTCCATTCGAGGGCCGAGCTCTGCAGTGATGGGCTCAAGCACCATGCCGGAGGGAATCACAGCCCATGCGTCGTCGCCCAGCCCCCCTTCAAACGACGGGCCCTCACCTGCAAATCGAGACGATGGCACCGCGAGCGATGTCATCCTTCGATGCCCACGGCCGCCGCTCGCATGCTCTTGCCCCGCGCCGTGCAGTGCGATGGCGTTCACCACCACGCGTTCCGTGACGGCCATGCTTGTGCCCGCCTGAACCAACCACGGACCGAGCGCCGCCCGTCCGGCAGTGGTTGCGATGCGCTCAACGCGGATCGCCCGTTTGGTCCAAATGTCATCCGCCGCCACAACGTCTTCAACGATGCGCAACACGGGAAGGTCTCCCTCGCTGACCTCGACCGGTAAGATTTCAATGGGCACCCCTGTGCGAGAGGTCACCTCAAACTCCACCGCATGGGGCTCCCCCACCACAACGGTTTCTTGTGGTGCCCACACTTCCGCGGTCACCGTCGCGGAGGGGACCAAACCCTTGGTCGAGGGGTCCACTTTGAGCGGGGCGAACACAGGCATTTCGCCAACCTTGATGGGATGCACAGCCTCCTGCTCGTACAACCACCGAAGGTCCGTCGCCGCACCCTCGACATCGCCCTGAGCCGCCCTCAGTTTGGCGCGCTCGAAACGCAAAAGTTCCGATCGAGGAAAGCGCGTCACGCCGGCATTGAGCCGAGCCAAGGCTGTCTGTGCTTCACCCACCCGTTGCAGGGCACGGACCTCCCAGGCCACCAATCCCGCACGCTCCGGGTCGAGGGTTCTTGCGCGCGCAAAGGCCTCGGCTGCGACTTCGGGCGCACCCGTCGACAAGGCGACGCGACCTTCTTCGTACGCCTCAAGCGCCTCGCCAAGGTGGCCGTACTCGGGGTCGGAACACGCCAATGCGAGCCAAATCAACATGTCAATCCAACGACGCCGGCCTGGCGCCCAGCCCGAGCGCCCTCTTGGCGATGGCTCCACAGCCTGGAATCGCATTGGCTGCAGACCGCTATTCGCTCCACCGCTGCCACCCCGCTGCGTCGAAGTTGCGCGACAGCCGCGGCGCCGGGGTCCACATGCGGCCGGTGACCGCTGAGGTCCGCGAAGCCTTCCACGGGGCCCCACCGCCCCAGCGCGGAAACCACTTCGCTGCCGACCTCATAGCATCCCATGCAGATCGCCGGACCCACCACAGCGCGCAACGGCCCGGTGGCCGGCATCGCGTTCACGGTCTCACCGATGACACCCGCAGCCAGCCCGCGCCACCCAGCGTGGATGACCGCCACGATGCCCTCGCCGGCGACCACCACGGGGACACAGTCTGCCGTCCGAATTGCCAGGAGCACTCCCGGTACATCGGTCCAGATGGCATCCGCCTCACCGACCAAGCCGCCTGTTGTCGCCCGCAGCACCGTCGCGCCATGCACTTGCGACGCGAACGCGACGGGCTGAACCCGACCGGTCACCGTCAGTGACAACCGGTCCCAAACTGAAGGGGATGCACCGGTGCCCAGGTTTAAGGCTTCGCCATGGGCATCAACACGGGATGTGAACCCGTGCACGACGCCTGGATCCGCACTCAGGCCTGGTGCGCGAAAGACAACCGACGCATCGCCAACATTACCCCAAACCATGGTTCCACAACGGGGCTTGGGGACGCGAGGAGGGACGTCGGTTGATGCGGGCATTGTTCGCCTTCCGAGCCCGCATCAACAGACGCTCAACAGGTCAGGGAGGCCCTTGTCCAGATCGACCAGCAGCAAATCCGGTTTGGACGCACGCAAATCATCAATCGGGGCGAAACCGGTTTCCACGGCAACGGCGACCACCTCCGTGCCGGGCAATGCTTCCGCACCCGCCCGCGCGCACGCCACATCGGCCACTGTGTCGCCAATCACCACAACGCGGTCGACCCGCCCCCAGCGTCGAATGGCTCGCCGAACCGCGACGGGCACCAGCTCGTTGCGATGCATCCCATCTCCACCGTATGCACCCACGCACCCTTCGAACAGTTCGCCGAGCCCAAATCCGTGCAGCTTGGCGCGCGCCCCCTCTTTCCAGTTGCCGGTCAACAGGCCAACCTTGGCCGCCTTCCGCACCGCATGCACCGATGCTTCCGCACCGGGGCAAACATCGCCCACCGGGTGTTCGAGCGACCGAATCAACCGGCGCACGTACCGGTGCCGCAACAGCCCCACGTTCCGGCCCGTTGGCGGCACGCCATGGGCCGCCATCGCGTGCCGCACAATCTGCGAGTCCACGGCGCCCGCGAACGACAACGATTCAAACATGTCATCCACACCGAACAGCTCTTGCGCCGCCCGCTGCATGGCCCCACGGCCGGCGCCACCACTCCGGAGCAGTGTGCCGTCGATGTCGTACAAGACTACGGTGATGGGGCCCATGGGCTGTCCTCTTCGAGCAGGCGTTGGACGGCAGGGGTAACCCATTCATCGAGGGGCATTCCACGGACGACGCGTTGGCGCACCTCAGTGCTGCTGATGTTTGGAAAGACCGGCGCCCCGGCCGGTGCGGAATAGCCTGCTCTCCCAACGATGATGGGCGTGTATTCCGCTTGAATTCGGCCCCATTCTTTCCAACCATCGACAGCTTCCAGAATGTCTGACCCGACCACCAATCGGAACCGATGATTCGGGTGCAAGATCGCCAAGTGGTCGAGGGTGTCGATCGAATACGAAGGCGTGGGCAATTTCGATTCGACTGCGCTCACTTCGACCGGTGTGGCAATGTCTTCCGCCAAGGCCTCACACCAACGGACGCGGTCCTTGAACGGGGCCAAAAGTTTTCCGTGTAGACCTTCGAATGCGTGCCGGAACACGGGGACCAACCAGACGGCATCGGCGACACCGGAGTTGACGACCCACTCGGCGACCAAGGCGTGAACCTTGTGCGGTGGATTGAAACTCCCGCCATAGAGCGCAACACGCACAACTCATTCCTCAGATTTAGGGTGGAGACACAGCGTATCCAGACCCGTCTCATGTTACCTGTCTGTGCGCATGGAGTGCATCTTGGCATCACCCAATCTTCCCATCGGAGTCTTTGATTCGGGCGTTGGCGGCTTGACCGTCATGCGCGCCCTGCGCGCCGCGTTGCCGACCGAAGACCTGCTTTATTTGGGCGATACGGCACGTGTACCGTACGGCACACGCTCACCGGCAACCGTGGAACGGTACGCCCACCGGGTCGCGGGCCACTTGGTCCGACGCGGAATCAAGGCCCTGGTTGTGGCATGCAACACGGCGACCACCTACGCCCTCGACAGCCTGGTGGTCGCCGGAACACAACGCGGGATTCCCGTGATTGGTGTCATTGAACCCGGTGTCGAGGCCGCCCTTCGGGTCACGTCGGGCCACGTAGCAGTGATTGGAACCGAGGGGACCATCCGCGGTGGCGCATACTCCCGCTTGCTCAAATCCAAGCGGCCCGACCTGACGCTCTCCACGCAGGCCTGCCCGTTGTTCGTATCGCTGGCAGAAGAAGGGTGGGTGGACGGCGACATCGCCGATCGGGTGGCGGCACGCTACTTGGCCGGGCTGACCGATGGACCAGACACGCTGATTTTGGGCTGCACGCACTACCCGCTCCTCCGCCGGGCCATCGCCCGGGCTTTGCCAGACGTGCAGATTGTCGACTCGGCATCGTCCACCGCACGGGCTGTGGCGGACGCGCTCGTTCGACTCCGCCTCGAGCGACCAACCGGGGCCGGGACCGAGCGCTTCTTGGTCACCGACAACAAGCAACGGTTTGTGGAAACGGGCATGCGATTCTTTGGGCAACCGCCCCGTCCCACCGAGCTCATCGATTTGGATGACATCGACCAAGCGGCTTGGTCCGCAGAGGTGGCTTCATGATTCGTGCTTACCATGTGACCAAGCGCTACGGCGATGTCCATGCACTCCGAGACGTCACCCTCAAGCTGGGCAAGGGAGAGTTCTGCTACGTGACCGGTCCCTCCGGCGCCGGAAAGACCACCATGCTCAAGATGCTGTACGGCGCCGTTCAACCAACGGAAGGAAAGCTCCTCGTTGGTGGCGTGGATGTCTCCCGACTGTCCAAGCGGCGCCTTCCGTACCTTCGGCGAAACATTGGCATTGTGTTTCAAGATTTCAAGCTGATTCCGACCCGAACGCTCGCAGAGAATGTGGGTCTCGCGCTTGAGGTGCTCGGCACTTCCCGCGACGTGATCGACCGACGCGTCAATGCGGTCTTGGGCATCGTGGGCTTGCGCGGACGGGGCCACGAGTATCCCCCGACCCTGTCGGGCGGCGAGCAACAGCGCGTTGCCGTCGCTCGGGCGATTGTGAACGACCCTTCAATTCTCCTGGCAGACGAACCGACGGGGAACCTCGACGGTGCAATGGCCATCGAAGTGATGGAAATCTTGCAAGCCATCAACCTCCGGGGCACCACTGTCATGGTCGCGACCCACGACACCGGGTTGATGAACCGATTCCCGTTCCGAAAACTCCGCTTTGAAGCGGGCAGACTGGTGGAGTCTTGATGTCGCCTCGCCTTCGCCATGTGTTTCGACGCGCTTTTCGCTCGTTGTGGGAAAACGCCTACCTCAACTCCGTCAGCGCTGGGGTAATCGCCGCCACCACCCTTCTTTTCGGCGTGTACCTATCGGTGCAGTTCAATCTGAACAAAATGGTCGACACCTGGGACCGAGACATCCACATCAGCGCCTACTTCCATCCCGATGTTCCCGAGAACCGGCGCTTCGACGTCCGCGATGAAATCGCGTCGCGACCAGAAGTCATCAAGGTCCGCTACGTGTCCTCCGAATCCGCGAACGAGTGGATGCAAGCACGCATGCCCGCGATGGAAGACATCTTGAAAGAGTTGGGTTCCGATACCCTGCCATCGAGCCTCGAGATTTCCCTCACCGCTTCTGCGGCGCGACCGACGGCGATCGACTCCTTTGCCCGCACGCTTTCCGTGACCGACTTCTCCGACGTCGACTACGGACAAGAGTGGATCGAAAAGTTCCAAGGCTTCATGGCCATGCTGAAACTGCTTGGTGCCATCATGGGGTCGCTGATCTTGGTGGCGGCCACATTCCTCGTGATGAACACCGTTCACCTCGTTGTCTACAACCGGAAAGAAGAACTGGAGATTCAGAAGCTCGTTGGGGCAACCGAGGGTTACGTCATCGCCCCGTTCTTGGTTGAGGGTCTGGTTCAGGGCTTGATCGGGTCATTGCTGGCGCTCGGCGGGCTCGCGGCGGTGCATCGCTTGCTGGTGGAACGGCTCAAAGACGCGTTTGAGCTCGCCGTGGCCGCGGATCTGCAATTCTTGCCCAGCAGCTACATCGCTCTGCTGTTCGCCGCTGGAAGCGTCCTCGGCGTCGTCGCCGCATTGCTGGCCGTTCAACGGTTCTTGTCGAAGGTGACCTGAGATGATCCGACTTGTGATGCTGGTCGCTCTGGCTGCGCTGCCCGCGCTTGGGCAGGAGACGACGCCGCGCGAAGACCTCGAGAAGGCCCGCGCGGAAGAGCGAAACATCCTCGATGAAATCAATGACGTCGACCGGCAGTTGTACGACATCTCGTCGGAAACCGCAGACCTCCAGCAGCGCATTTCCGACTATGACGAATCAAGAATCCGCCACCAAGACGAAGTCGCGAGCGCCAACGCCCTGTTGGAGAGACGGCGCGAAGACGTCGCCACGCGCATCGGCGGGCTGTACAAGCTTCAACGGCGCGGCCTCGCTCGCTTGGTGTTTGGCGCTGAAGACGCGTCCGAACTTCGGCGGCGCATGCGGTATCTGGGCTCGCTGGTCGAGGGCGACGCCGGACACCTCGCTGAGTTCCAAGACAACCTTGCCCGCCGAGAGCTTGCGATGGAGGCCATGGAGCAAGACCTCAAATCGCTCACGGCCCTCCGAGCCGAGCTGCGATTGAAAGAAGCGGAACTTCGCGACCAACGGGCACAGCGAACCGCGATTTTGGACGAAATTCGATCGAAAAAAGACGTGGCCATGCGGGCCCTCGCAGAGCAAGCCCGAGCCAACAAAGGGCTCAGCAGTCGATTGAGCCCCCCGGTGCGCATCGTGCCCTCCGAACCGGAACCGGCCGCCATCGCCACGAGCGTCAACTTCCGGACGCTTCACGGCCAACTGCCCTGGCCAGTGTCCAACGGCCGCATCGTCCGCCGTTTCGGCAAATACACCGATGCATACACGGGAAAACGGGCCAACAGCATGGGCATCGATGTTTCCGTTGCCTTCGGCGCGCCCATCCGCGCGGTGGCGGCAGGCACGGTCAAGCTCGCAGAGTTCATCAGCGGCTACGGTCAAACGGTCGCGATCGAACACGGGCCGTACACAACGGTCTACGCCCACGCTGACAAGCTGCTTGTCCGCCGCGGTCAGACGGTCCAGGCCGGCCAAGAGATTGGGCGTGCCGGCAACACGGGACTGACCACGGGCGCCGACAACATCTTGACGTTCGAAATTCGCTACAACGGATCCCCGCAGGACCCCACGCCCTGGCTGGCCCCCCGTTGATGTCCCGCATCGCCATCGCCCGTGCCTTTGTACTCGCCGGTGGGGTGTGCACTCTCGGCCTTTTGAGCGGCGTGCAAGTTGCCCGGACGGCCGTCGCTGCTGGGAACAGCGACCCCTACGAGTCCATCGACACCTTAGCGAATGCGCTTCACCACATTCAGGCCCATTACCTCTCGAAGGTATCAACCACTGACCTCATGTACGGCGCCATCGACGGAATGATGGGTGTATTGGACGCGCACTCCCGGTTCATGGACCCGGATGAGTTGCAGGCGAACGAGGTCCGAACCGAAGGAGTCTACTCTGGAATTGGCGTGGAACTCCAACAACGGATGGATTCAATCACGGTCGTTCGGACCGTCCCCGAGTCCCCTGCCGACGGCGTCTTGATTCCCGGTGATGTCATCGCCAGCATCGATGGCGCCGCGATCGAAACCATTGACGACGCATCCGATGCGTTGAAAGGCGCGCCGGATACCACGGTGTCGGTGCAGTTCCTGCGCCTTGGCTCGGAACGCGTTGCCACCCTCGTGCGAACCCGCGTCCGCGATAAGACCGTTCGAGTGACCCCACTCAAGCGCGGATGGGCGCTCGCGGAGATTTCCCGTTTTCAACGCAACACGGCCATGGATCTCCGCCGTGGGCTGGAAGCGGCCGCACCTGCCCAGGGAGTCATCATCGACCTGAGGGGCAACGGCGGCGGCCTGTTGGACGAAGCCATCGATGTCGTCAACCTCTTCGCCGATCGCGGCCTCATCGTGCAAACCCGAGGCCGCGGTGGCACCGTTCTGGAGCGCCATGATGCCAGCCCGGAGTCTCCCTACCGTCACCTCTCCGTGGTTCTCTTGGTCGACACCGGCTCCGCCAGTGCGAGCGAAATCGTTGCGGGTTCACTGAGGGCGCTGGTCGATGCGCGGTTGGTGGGAACCGAAACGTTTGGAAAGTGGTCCGTGCAGCGCGTCTATGTGTTCGAGGACAAGAGCGCACTCAAGCTCACGGTCGCCGAGTACGAGATTGCCGACCGGGCGCACGAATCCAGCGGACTCAAGCCCGATGTGCACATCCCGCTTCCCACTGCCCACGATGCGATCGTTGCACGGGTCGAGGCGCGCCTGACCGGCGACCAAGAAGCCCTCGACTGGTTGGTTGGCATCACCGATGCGGAATCCAATCACGCGGTCGACCTTCCCCTCGGGCCCCTCGAGGACCGACTCACCCAAGACCCCCAACTCGCAGCCGCATGGACGACAGCGCTCGCCAATCACTGAAGCGGTACCTCGGCACCGCCGCACTCATTTTCGCCGTGATCGCGGGGGTCGTGTGGACCGTTCCCGCTCTCCTCGGAACCGAGGATGCGGCTCCCGAGCCCGTCTCCAAGGCGAGCACGCCGGCCGTTTCACCAGAAGCGCTCGACCGCTTCATGGAAGACGCGCTTCGGCGCATTGGGGCCACCGAAGTCATCAGTCGCGAAGATGACGACGGCGTTGTTCGTGGAATTTTCCAGCTGCCAGAGGACGCCGAGAACGCCATGATCGGGCAACGCCTTCGGCGCTTCGCAAGCGAAGCCGATGTTGAGTTGTATGCGAGTCCCGTCGACGGTCTGGACCTCGAAATTCGAGCGTATGCAGGGCCGTCACTCCGGCAGCAAGTCCTGCTGGTACCCAACCTGCCGGAGCCGCCCACCTTCCAGAGTTCGGTCCGCTCTCTCGATCGCCCGATGCTGGCCATCATTGTCACGGATGTGGGGGACGCCTCTGCGGATGCCATTCTCAAGGTGAATGTGCCCGTGTCGGTGGCCATCCGACCGTACACCCCGTTCGCGCTGCGCTCCGCGCGCATTGCGGCCTCGAGCTGGAACGAGGTTCTCGCTCACGTCCCGCGGGAGATGGCGCCCCAAGAAGCCCAACGGGCCGTGCCTTTGGCCACCGGAATATGGTTCGACGGAACGCCGGTTGCGCCACTGGGCACGCACGACGTTGTGGTGGTTCCCGCCGATCGAATCAGCGGCGCACGGATCCCAGACTCGCTTCGAGTCTTGGCCGCCCAGCGCTCCGACCGGAAAGACTCGGTGTCGACCCTGAATCGCGCGCGCCACATTGCCGCACGGATGGGGCAGTCGGCCCTGGTCGTGCCTGCAGACGACCCCGCGCTCAACGAGATCCTCCGGTGGGCCGAACGAGCCCACAAGGGTGGGTACCGCATCGTCCTGGCAAGTGAAGCGGCCCGGTCCCGAGAGGTCACCGGTCCCGACGGGACGGTCTCGACCCGTTAGTGGCTCAATCCGCCGGCATTCCGCTGACGGTAAAACCGAGCCAACTCTCGCAATGCGCGGAAGACAACTTTCGGATCGGCACCGGTTTGCTCGCCCGCAAGTCGCGCGTAGTGGGATACGGCCACTTCCTTAATTGTGTGGCCACGCTGCGCGGACTTGAGCAAGATTTCCGCGTTGACGAACGCGCCGTCGGATGAGATCTCGAGGTTGCTGAGCACCTCTGCCCGAAACAGCTTGAAGGCGCAGTTAACGTCTTGGACATCGAGTCCAAACGCGCCATACAGCGCCATTGCCCAAGCCACTGCGTTGGCTCGGCGCACCCAAGGATCCTGCCTCGGAGTGCGAACGCCGGCCACAATGTCGAAGTTGGCGATGTGCGGCACCAATCGGTCAAGCTCTTCGACGTCAAACTGCAGATCCGCGTCGGTGAAAAACACCAGTTCCCCAAATGCCGCGTCGAACCCGCTGCGCAGCGCCGCACCGTAGCCGCGATTGTGCGGGTGAGACACCACGCGGACGCGGGGCTCGCCCACGCCTCGAACAACCGCCACCGTGCCGTCCCGACTTCCATCATCAACAACGATGATCTCCCACTCGGCAATGAGGCCTTCCGACTCCAGCCGAGTCAGCACCGCACTGCCGCGGCGAATGCTCTCCGCGATGTTTGCCTCTTCGTTAAAGGCGGGCAGGACGAAACTCAAGCTGCTTGGCATACCGCGACCGTGGTTTATTCGGTTGCGACGTTGAACGTACTGGCCTTGAGGGTATCGGTATCCGCACCTTCCGGCTCAACGGTAACGTTTCCGGCGGTGTCAGATGCCACCACGTAGTAGCGCATGTACGCGGAACCAAGTGCGTATGACGGAATCATTCCCTGCCATTCATCCGGGTTCTGTCCAGGAGTCATCGACACATCTTCCCAAGACTCGCTGCCGGCCGTCGACTGTTGGTAGAACAACTTGATGCCCACCAAGGTGATCGTTGGGCATTCCTCGTCGAGGTACACGTAGCTGGACACCATCACATCAGCGCCCTTGGGTTGGGAGCCTTGCACCTCTTCCAAATCGACTTCGGGTGCATCGGTGCACTCGTCGAGTTGATTCGTCTCGCCGCCAATCACGTTGGACGCGACGGGCTCTGATGCGCAACCGTACAGGGCCAAAGGAAGGCCGATCAGTAGTGCCGTTTTCATGGTTGTCTCCTATTCATCATGGACCGTACACCCAAACTGTAGTCGCAAACTGACTCGATCCGCATCATTGGTGTGGGGTTGGCAGGGGTTCTTTTACTCGTCGCGGCATCGGTGGTCCACCCTCCGGCAGCACGATCACGGCCCATCCGCATTCAACACGGTTGCGCCTTCTGGAATGGCAAATGTAAAGCGTTCTGTTTGGAGCGCGGGGTTGAGTTGGACTTGCTCAAAGCTCAGCTCCACTTCGTTGCCGAACGCATCCAGCATCACCACGTGTTCCACTTCGTAACCGGTGCTGGCCAGTCGCAGCGTGAGCTTCTGGAACCCCGCATCCGCCTTCGGCGTGAGGGCCAACACCACCGAGTTCGGATGGTTCGTGTTCTCCACCAACGAAGCCTCGAACAGTTCGCCCAACCGATTCAAGTCATCCAGCAACTGCGCCATCCCCTGCCCGGATGCCCCGCCCGTCTTCGAAACGATGACCTGTTTCTCAGCAGCGGACCACACCCACATCGTGGTTCCGTTGGTCACGAACGTGTTTCCGGCGGGTTGTGTGAATTCCCACCGCATCATTTTTGGTCGCTTGAGGAAGACCTGCCCCTGCTGCCTCGTCTCGTCCCCCATGGCGGCGGAACGGGTGACCTGAACAAAATCGGCCTTGAGGCTCGATACGTCTGAGTAGGCGGCTTCGACCCCTTTGATCACAGCATTGACGTCCGAACCGGCCAATGCCGGCATCGCGATGACGCTCAGGACCAACAAGACAAATCGTCGATACACGGAACCTCCTCAGGGCTGACATGGTTTACCGCTGCGGTCGGTCGATAGCAATCCAACGACGTGACGTTTCGGTGCCAGAGACGCACGAACGCAGGTTTTCATTCTGCTTGCACGGCTCAACCGGTGCGCCCGACGAGAATTTCCCGTGGGCGCGCACCATCCGCTGGGCCAATGACTCCTTCCTGCTCCAGCACTTCGATGATGCGAGCAGCGCGGTTGTAACCAATCTTGAACTTGCGCTGGATCATGGATGAACTGGCTTTGCCAGATTCGACCACGAACGCGAGCGCTTCATCGTACAACTCGTCGTACTCGTCTTCGTCGATGGTTCGACCGTTGCCGTCCTCCGGACGGATCTCCGCTTCGTAAACGGGCTGTGCTTGCTCGCGAACAAAGTCCGTCACACCATTCACTTCGTCATCTGAAACGAAGGCCCCGTGCAATCGTTCGAGACTCGCTGTTCCGGGGGGCAAGAACAGCATGTCGCCTTTCCCCAAGAGCGCCTCGGCTCCGTTCTGGTCCAGAATGGTGCGTCCATCGATCTTGGTTCGAACTTGAAACGCGATTCGACTGGGCATGTTGGCTTTGATCAGGCCAGTAATGACGTTCACAGACGGGCGCTGAGTGGCCACGATGAGATGGATTCCTGCGGCCCTCGCTTTTTGCGCAATGCGAATGATCGATTCTTCAACATCCTTGGCCGCCACCATCATCAGGTCCGCCAGCTCGTCGATCACGATCACCAGGTATGGCATGCGCTTCGGCGGCGGCAGCGGTTCGTGCTCCGGCCAGTCCTTGGGCGCGTATTTGCGCGCTTTCGCCGGAGTCCAGTCCTCCATCTCTCGATCCACTTTTGCATTGTAGTTCTCGATGTTTCGAACCTTCCAGCGGGTGAGCTGACGGTACCGATCGTCCATTTCCGTGCAGGCCCACTTGAGCACAGCGCTCGCGAGTTTGGGTTCCGTCACCACCGGGTGAAGCAAGTGCGGAATGTCCCGATACATCTCAAATTCGAGCATCTTTGGATCAACCAAGATCATGCGGAGCTCTTCGGGGGTTCGGGTGTACAACAACGACAGCAACATCGAGTTGACGCCCACGGACTTGCCCGAACCGGTGGTACCACCCACCAACAAGTGCGGCATCTTTGCCAGATCGGCGACCCGAGGGCGACCGTCTACGGTCTTTCCGAGCGCCATCGGGAGGGCCATTTCAGCCTCCTTGAATGCCTCGGATGCAATCATGTCGCGAATCCAGACAATCTGCCTTGATGAACTCGGAATCTCGATCCCCACGACGTCTGTTTTGGGAATGGGGGCAATGATCCGGACGCGCAACGCTTTGAGTGCCATCGCGATGTCGTCTTGCAGGCCCGCAATCTTCGACACCTTGATGCCGGGAGCCGGCTTGAATTCGAAGGTGGTGATCACGGGACCCGGACGGATCGCGACCACCTCGCCGTCCACTTTGAAGTTGCGCAGTGCCTCCTTCAACCGCTCACTCATCCGGGTCAGTTCTTCCCGGTCGAAGCTGGCAACGTCGCGAGGATGTTTGTCGAGAAGGTCCAAATGCGGCAACTCAAACGGCGTGCGCACCTCGGGCACAACAATGGCTCGTCCGTCGTCCATCGTCCCACCGCTGACCAGGTCACCGGGTGTGATTTCCGGCCCATCGTTGGTCCCATGGGATTGGGCGACAATTTCCAGCGATCGCTCGTTGTGCACCACAGGCTCGTCCAACGGGGGCACGGTGGGGGCATCTTCGGGATCGGACAACAAGCCCGGCTCATCGACACCGCTTGGCGGCTCGAAGGTTTCTGGCATTGCTGGCTCCACCACACCCGCATTCGAAATCGGGGCATAGGTCGGCTCGGGTGCGTCCACGGCAGCGGCGAGCAGCGCTGCGTCCAATGAAACAGGGTCCGCGGTCAACGGGCGCTCTGGAAGATCGGAGGGCGCATGGATTGGCCCCTCGTCAACTTCTACACCCGCTTCGGTGCCCCACTCCACTTCGACGAGCTCGGGCAACTGAACCACGGTGTTGTCCGCCGGCTCTTCATCGGGCAAGTCGAGATTTGCAGCCCCAATATCCACAAAAACCTCGTTCGGTTCAACGGTCGGCGTGGGGATGGCACCCACCAATGGTCCTTCGTGGCCAATCGAAATCGCGACCTCCGGGGATGGCGAGTCAGCCGACTCCACTGGATGCTTGGGGAGAGCATGAACCACGCGATCCCGTGCAACGCGCAGCGCCGCAACCGATACGGAAGCCCCCCCTGCGAACAAATCACGCGCTTGAGTCATCACCCGCCGCCATGCGTTCGGCAGCTTGGCTTCGACAACATTGACCACGGTGCTCACCATGTCGCCCCAGTCGACTCCCAACACA
>JAYZVA010000159.1:0-8304 GCA_036156175.1 Myxococcota bacterium | reverse complement strand
ACTACCGAGATTAATAAAACACGTCACGGTGTGGCGATGTTCAGATCCCAATGTACGCTCACTCATTTCGAGATCACGTAGATACAGCGCCTCTGATTCGGCATACTCGGCGGTAGCCCTAAGTAATTGGGCTAGGTTGTTAATTGTTGACAGGGTTTGGGGATCTTCTATTCCTAAAATGATCTCATGAACTTTAAGTAACCACCGAGTTAGAGGTATTGCTGTCTGGGGCAACCCAGCACTTTCCAAGAATCTACCGACCGACCCCACCGCCACCAGCATGCTTTCAGCGTCTTGATGTGAACGCAACCTGTTGACAACGTTGACAAACCCCGCCCTCGCTCGCTCCAAGCCAACGCTACGCCAAGCGCCCAATGGCTCGACCACCGTAGGCCACGCATCCGCGAACTCCGCCATAAAGTGCAGGTTGAGCATCCGCGCTTCCGCATCATCTTTCCGACCCTGCTCAAGCAGGTGAAACACTCCGTTTTTGACGGTGTAGTCGGTCAGCGAACTCGTCGTTGATGTGGGCGTCCACTCCATCGTGGCAGCACTAAAGGTGCCGTGAAGGGCATCAAGCGTGGCGGGGCGGATTCGGGCCAGCGGGTCCTCCCAAGAAACAAGAGTAGGATGTGGGTTCGCCTGTTCCGAATCAAGCAAAGCACAACTTCGCATGCGCTGGAAGCGGGTTTGTTACCCGCGTCCCCTGGGGCGGCGCATTGAACGACAATCCACACGGCCGTCGCCATGGACTGAACGCCTACGGGAGCGAAACGGCCGCCCACACAAGCTCGGGCGCTTCCGCTTTCCGAAGCGGCTCCCGCCACACCACCCGGATTTGGTCGCCCACCGAAACGGTTCCCGCGTCCACCAGCGTCAGCAGAGTCTGGTGCACCACGTCGAAACCGGAGAACGTCCGGTCGCCCAAGGTCACGTAGATGCCCAGGTCGCCGTGTTCCACCCCGCCCAGGGGGTACAGCCCCGTGATGAACCGCGCCGAGTGAATCGCAGGTTCGGTGACAGCCGCCGGAATCCACGCATCGTCTGCCGCCAGGCTGAAGTCGTCGAACGGCACGCCGCCCACATTCGAGAGCATGCGGTACAGCGACCGGTCTTTCTCGCGCGATACCGCCTTGCCCTCAACCACCTTGATCCAGGTGGCGCCGTCCACCACTTGCGTGGCCAAGACCGGAAGCCGGTCGTTGGCGGCAAACGACCGGGTCGGGCGGCCGTCCACCAGGTAGCCGTTGGTGGTGTCGCTCGGGCCTTTGGCGGGGGTGGCATCCGCGCGGGGCGCCACCCGACCGGTCGAATCGGCGGTGATGCGCACCCCCTTGGGCAGCCCCAACTGCTCGGCCAGCGACCGCACCTCGGGGTCGGCGCGCAGGGCAGGCGGCAGGTAGTGGTACAGCGCGGCGTTGTGACGCAACAGCGCCATGACCCGGTCCCGGTCGGCCCACGGCGGGTTCGCCACAAACAGGGCGGCCATGGGGTCGGCGTTGACCACCTCGGGCGTCAGCTCGGTCACCGCGCGTTCCGGCGGGGTGTCAAAGACCGACCCCGCGAGTGCCGGGGCCGAGAGCCCAGTGAGAGCGGCCAAGAGACCAAGCGAGGTTGCGAGCGTGCGGCGGTTCATGGGTCACCTCGAACAAAGCGGTGGGACGGTCCAGGGCAGGCGCCGTAACCCGACGGGGTTTTTCAACGATCCTCGAACGGTTCCATTCACCCGTTGTGCCAAGGTGCGGGCGATTGACGGAACCCCTGTGCAATCCACCCCACGCTCACGACGCGTCCGACCGCGCCACCAAGTGGGTGACCATGGGTCCCTTTCCTTTCAGATCGATCGTGCCCCGTTCCTCGACCGCGAAATCGTCGCCAAGCTGATCGGCCACCCCTTGGGTGATGTGCACCCGCCCCGGCACGCCGTGGGATTCAACCCGAGCCGCCGTGTTGACCGTGTCGCCCCACAGGTCGTACAGGAACTTCCGCCGCCCGATGACCCCCGCCACGACGGATCCTTCGTGCACCCCAATCCGCAGCTGCAGTGCAGCGTCGTTTTCGGTCGTGATCGTCTCGGCGGCCGCGATCATGTCGAGGCCAAGCCGCACGACGGCGGGGGCGGTGGGTCCGTTCGCCACCGGCACCCCGCCCGCTGCCATGTAGGCATCGCCAATGGTCTTGATTTTCTCCACCCCATACCGGTCGCACAGTTCGTCGAAGGCGGTGAAGATCTGGTCCAGCACAGCGACCACTTCTTCGGCACTGCGGGTCGACGCCCACGGCGTGAACCCCACCAAATCGGCAAACAGCACGGTCACCGCGGGGTGGTGTTCCGCAATCGCATCGGACGACCGCAGCAGCCGATCGGCAATCGGTGTGGGAAGCATGTTTCGAAGCAGGGCGACGGTGCGCCCCCGTTCTTCTTCGAGGTCCAGTTCCCGCACGAAGGCGAGCCTTCGCGAGGTCTCGACCTGGAACACCGCCGCCCATCCGGCCGCGTAGACGATCACAATGTGGACCATCCCCAAGAACGCATCCTGCGGGGGCATCGCAACCGTAAACGGAACCGCCAATCCAAAGAGCACCAGACACCCCGCCACCGCCAACCGGGCCCAGATGGCCATCTCGGTCAGCACCATGAACACGATGCCGAGCATGGCCAGGGTGACCAACCACCAATCGATGAGTTGGTGATCCGGCAAGGTCATGAAGATCAGGAACCAATACAGCCCCGCCCCCCCAATGCAGGCGGCGGCAAACAACCGGTCGCCGGTCTGCACATCGGTGACCCGTCGCACGGCCACCAGCACGGCGGTCAGCATCACGAACAGGCCGATTCGGGTCGCGATGGCGCTGGGCGGCGAATCCAAAAACGCCAGGTCCAAGAGCGTAAAGATCAAGGCCATCACCGCCAAAAACAGCAGCGATCGGCTGTTGACCCGCTTGAAACTCTCAAGCCGTTCCACCGCCCAAGCCGCCTCGAGCGCCGGGTCGTCGAAGCGCGGGCGAATCAAGCTTCGGGTCAAGACCGATTCACTGCTGCGTTGGTGGAAATCCATGCTGCCTGTCCTGGAGCCAACCTACACGATCGATGCCGGACTGCACAGGCGTACAAGCGGTGACCGAGGCCGGGTCGCGCACCGCAACTTCCACCGGTGCCGATGACCGTGTACAATCGAGCCACATCCGAGGTCACCATGCTCCGAGTTTCTCTGCTCTCCCTTTCCACCCTGCTGCTCACCACCGTGGGCTGCACCTCCGACGACGACAAAGACACGGGCGCAGAAGCGGCCCCCGCCGCGGACGCGAGCTCGGATTCCGACGCCGAATGGAGCGACCTCGACGAAGACGACTCGTCGGACAAAGACGACGACTGGGAAGGCGGCGACGACAGCGGCAAGTCCGACTTCGCCGAGTGCGGCGACGAGGTGGTCGCGGGTGCTGCGTGCGAAGGCGGCTGGGAAGACACCCTCTGCATCGATGACTTCGGTCAAATGTGGTGGTGCGAAGCCGGCGCGTGGACCTCTGAAAAAGAAGAGTGAGGCCGCCGGCCTGGCGCCTACAACCGCCCGGCCGTTGAAAACCCGGTCAGGAAGTCCCACAACAGGTCGTTCGAAGCGGTGCCGTCCGCCGAGAACCGAATCCACTCGTGGTAGCCGCCCTGCACCAAGTAGTAGTGCACCGCCGTTCCCGCGGTGCCGCCCTCGTACGCCCAGTGGTTGATGGTGGTGCCCCCGTCGGTGATCGTGACCTCCTGGGCATCGTCGGTGGCGTTCTCGGATCGCCAGTAGTCCACGACTTCGCGGGCCGACCGGTAGTCGCCATTTCCATCGTACGGAATCGTGAAGTCTTGGGTGCCGTGAATCACCATGGCGGACATGGGTTTGGACAACTCGCACCCGAAGTCGAGCATCGCCCCCGACATGGTTGCGGCACTGGCGATCAGCTCGCTGCGCTCGCACGCCAGGCCCATGGCCATCATGCCGCCGTTCGAGTACCCCACTGCAGAGACGCGAGCGGCGTTGTAGGGGTAGGCGGCTTGGATGGCCTCCAGCAGCGCCTCCAAGAAGCCGAAGTCATCGACTGAACTCTTGTTGTCCCCCCCGAGTGGCACCGGGTTCCAGTGCGGTGAACCGTCCAGCTCCGCACCCTGCGGGGCAACCAAGATTGCGCCCGATCGGTCGGCTTGCGGTTCCAAGCTGCTGTCGTTCATGTGGTAGCGCGCCCCGCCGCTGAACCCGTGGAAGTTCAACACGAGCGGCGTGTCTGCGGCGGCGTCGTAGGAGTCGGGCACGTACACCACGGCCTCTCTTTGGAGCCCGTCGTGTTCGAGCCCCACCACGAACGTGCCGGCCGATCGGTCGGTGGGGAGCGGTCCGGCATCGCCGTTCGAGGAGTCCGACGTGCACCCCACTGCGGCCCATAGAACCGCCGCCGTTGCCATTGAAGTGATGACCCGTGAATGCATTGCTTCTCCTGCGTGCTGCCACCCCATCATGCCATGCACCCAATGGCCCGTCCATCGCTGCCGGTGGTCCGGCCCGGGGGTTCGAACCGTTGCCCGCCGTGCGATATGATGCGCCCATGCGCGAAAAGATTCCCCCCGATTCGCCCGCCACACCCGTCGACGTCGCCAAGCCCACGGCGCCGTCGGACGCAGACGAGCGCGATCGAGCCCGGCACTGGGTGAGCCTGGCGGAGGGCTCCCAGCGGCGATTGAACGCCCTGCGGGAGCGCATGGTGCAACTTCAAGATGCGATCGATGCCCGAAAAGATGCGCTGGCAAAGGATGCGCCCACGGCGCAACGACTGGCGCTGTGGACGGACGAGCAAACCCTGCTCAACTGCCAGCAGGAAGTCGTCGAGCTCGATGCCGAACGCCGGCGGCAACTGCAGCAGGCCCTGATCGTGTGTCCGGATTCGGAGGAGGCCCTCGAGGCACTCGCCCACGACTGCATGGACCGGCATGCCGACGCCGTCATGGCGCGCCAAGTGGGGCTCGGCCGCGCCATCATCACCGAAGCGGTGGGCTACCTCGACAAACTGCCCGAGGGATCGGCGGCGCGAGCGGCGGGAATGGACCATTTCCAAGGCACCCGACGGGTGCGGGTGACCCTCCCCGAGTCGGCGGCGGTCACGGTGTCTCGATTCGAACTCGAAAACAAGCGCCAGGTGCGCGAACCGTTCAACCGGTTCGAGGCCGAGACCATTGACCTCGATTTGCCGGTCGGCAGTTACTGCCTGACCATTGATGCCCCGGAGCGAACGGAGGTCACCTACCCCGTTCACCTGACCCACGGACGGGACTGGGAAGCCGCGCCGCCCGACGGTCCCGCGCGCCCGCTGCCCCTGCCGTCACCGGCCGACATGGGGCTCCAGGACCGGTATGTGCCCGAGAGTTGGTTCTTCGCCGGCGGCGATCCCGATGCACCGAATGGCTTGAGCGAACAACGGGTGTGGCTCGACGGGTTCATCATTCGCGAAACGCCGGTCACCCACCGGCAGTATTTGGCCTTCGTAAACGATGTGCTCCACGCCAAAGGCTACGACGAAGCAAGCCTGTGGCTGCCCCGCGAGCAATCGACCTCGGAATCGGAGCTGGGCAAGTCGATCTACGTCCACGAAGGCGACCGATTCGTTCACATGCTGGGCGAGTCCATGAACGAACACCCCGTGGTGCACATCAGCTGGTTCGAGGCGGTGGCCTTCGCGCACTGGCTGGCCGAAACCACCGGCCAGCCCTGGCGCCTGCCCTCCGAGCTTGAGTGGGAAAAGGCCGCCCGCGGGGTCGACCGCCGCTGCTTTCCGTGGGGAGACCAGTTTGACCCCATGTTCTGCATCATGATGGACAGTCACGTCGGAAAGCCCGAGATCCGATCGGTCAACCACAACCTGCTCGACTGCAGCCTGTACGGCGTTCGCAGCCTGGCTGGAAACACGCGCGAGTGGTGCCTCGATCGCTTTCAAGCCGAGTCGTACCCCATCCGCGATGGACGATTGGTGTTCCCGTCATACGACGACCTGATTTGCGAAGAGTTTCGCAGCTGCCGCGGCGGCAGCTACGGAAACGCCGCCCAACGGACGCGATCGGGCGATCGGGATTGGTGGTTCCCAAAGCTGAGCTACGTGGGTCGGGGGTTTCGCATCGCCCGCTCCTGGCCGCCCACCCCGCAAAGCGAACGATTGCAGGCTGACTTGGGGCGAGCCTACGCGCACATCCATGCCGAAGCCAAGGCCCGCCACAATGTCGCCGCGGACCACCTCAAGAAGCGCATCGATGATGCAACCTCGGAGCTGAAGGAACAAGCCGATCAGCTGAAGGAGCTCGACCGGCAAAAAACCATGTTCTTTCAAAACATGTCCCACGAACTCCGGACGCCCCTCACCCTGATCTTGAACCCGCTCGAAGACGAGCTTCAGCAACAACCCGACAATCAGAACCTGTCGGTGGCCACCAAGAACTCGCGCCGTCTGCTCCGCTTGGTGAACCAACTGCTCGACTTCCAAAAGTTGGAAGCTGGCAAAAAAGCCTTGCAGCTGGCCCCCTTGGAGTTGACCCGGTTTGTGCGCATCTGCGCCGACTACTTCCGTTCGACCTGCTCCACCAAAGGCGTCGATTTTCGAGTCGAGCACAACGGGACACCCTTCGACGATGACGGATCGGAAACCTGGTTGATGGCCGAGGTGGATGCCCTGGAAAAAATCGTCTTCAACTACCTGTCGAATGCCTTGAAGTACACGCCATCCGGCGGCACCATTGTGCTGGGAATTGAGGAAACGAACGCCCGGGTTCGCCTGCTGGTGCGGGACTCCGGCGCCGGAATTTCCGCGGACGGTCAGGCCAAGCTGTTCCAAGTCTTCAGTCAGGTCGATGAAACCACCACGCGCTCGTACGAAGGCACGGGGCTGGGATTGGCGCTCGTGAAATCGCTGACCGAAGAAATGCACGGCGAGGTGGGCGTCGCCAGCACGCTGGGTCAAGGCAGCACGTTCTGGGCGGAATTCCCGGTGTGCGATGCCCCCATCGAAGCCGAAGAACTGGCGTTCGAGGTCAAAGACTGGCTCTTGGCTGCCGAGCAGGGGGCAACGGGCGTGGCGGATCACGAAGAAACACCGGCGGAGGGCGCGGGCGAACTCATCTTGGTCGTGGATGACCTCGACGACATGCGCACGTTGATTCGAAACGCACTCGAGAAAAACGGCCACCGGGTGACCACTGCGCCCAATGGCCGCGCCGGCGTGGAAGTTGCCCGGCGCGTCCGACCGGACCTGATCATCACCGACTGGATGATGCCCGAGATGAGCGGGCCGGAACTGATCGACGCCCTCAAACACGACCCCCATCTGGGTTCGGTGCCCATCGTCTTGCTGACCGCCAAGAGCGACGAAGAAAGCAAGCTCATCGGCACGCAGATCGGCGCCGACTCGTTTTTGGGCAAGCCATTCAATGCCCAAGAGCTGACCAGCATCGTGTCCAACCTGCTGTCACTCAAGGCGCGGGAGCGCGAGGTCGAGAGCCTCAACAGGATGCTCACCGAGACCGTACTGAAGCGGTACCTGCCCCCCGACTTGGTGGACCGAATCGTCTCGGGCGAGCTGTCCATGGACAAACCGGCAGAGATGCGGCGGATGACCGTGTTGTTCAGCGACCTGTGCGGGTTCACATCGGCATCCGAGCGGCTGGGTCCCGGGCGCATGTCGGCGGTCTTGAACGAGTATCTATCCGTCATGAACGACGTCATTTTTCGCCACGATGGGACCATCGACAAGTTCATTGGCGACGCCATCATGGTGTTGTTCGGCGCGCCCTTGGAGCTGAGTCCCGAGGAACAAGCCCGGCGCGCCTGTGCATGCGCCATCGACATGCAGCGGGCCATGGCCAGCATGCAACCGCTGTTTGCCGAGGCGGGCATCCCCGACCTGTCGATGCGCATTGGGATCCATCAGGGCGATGCGGTCGTGGGCAATTTCGGCTCTGAACAGCGCTCCGACTACACCGCGATCGGTCCAACGGTGAACCTCGCGAGCCGTATCGAGAGCGCGTGCACACCCGGTGAAGTGTTCGTTTCCGAGGCGATCCGCGCGCTCTTGCCCGAACCTGCGGTTGCCTCAACGGGCTCGTTTGAGCTGAAAGGGGTCGATGGACCAAAGACCCTGTTCGCGCTCCGACGCGACCCGTCGTAGGCTGCGCCGCATCGAACCGCTCAGTGTTCCTCGGTCTTGCCGTGACCGATGGCCTGGTAAATCAACGGGGTCACCCGGTGACGAAGGCCCATCGAAAACGGCTGCCGCTGCGACAACGCG
>JAYZVA010000158.1:0-39679 GCA_036156175.1 Myxococcota bacterium | reverse complement strand
CCGCGATGGCCAGGTTCTCGGGTCGTCCGCACACTTCGAGCACGCGACCACGGGCATCGACGGTGGGCATGTACGCGTGCACCCACACCGGTTGAACGAAGAAATGCCGCCCCAACAAGCCCGCTAAAATCTTCTCATGTGCCGGGGTTCGACGGCGCGGCGTTCCGAGCTGGCGATAGCCAAACTCCGCGCCTTCATTCGCACCCGCCGCGCGGATGTTGTGCTTGCGCATCAAGCGATGGGCCATCGTCATGGCCGACTTGGCCTCGTTCTCGTTGTCGCTCTCCGCCAAAGACAGCAGCGCGCGGATCTTGCGCATGACTGCAGCCGCCGGCGCACTTGGATTCAAGTCGGCCGCGGCACACGATAGAATCGCCCGCTGCTCACAGACCCGCCGAAAGGCCGGCCCATGCGCGGTTTCGTCTTGCACACCCAGCACCTCATCAACGTACTGATGCGCCATCTCATGCCGGAGCACCTCGATCACATCAGACCACGGCCGCTGCGCGATGAGGGAACCGGATAGCTGGATTGTCCGGGTTGCCCCGTCCCAGCATCCCAGCCGTCTAAAGGATTCGTCGATCAACAGCGAAGGGGGCCGCATGGCCCCCCCAAACTGACTCCGGTTGATGTCCGCCCACCACCGAGACAGCTCTCGGGTGAGGGCGGGATTCACCATCGTTTACTTGCAATCCTTGGCGCAGTTGCCCTTGTGCTCTTCCAGCGCGTCGCACACGCCATCGCCGCACCAGTCGCCGCTTGCCGGCGGGGTCGCGCAGTCGCGGGGGCAAAGCTTCGGATCTTGCTTCTCGGCGTCGTCGCATGTGCCGTCGCCGCAGGGAATTTCCTGTTCATCCGGCGCCAGGCCTGTGGCCGCTTTTTCATCGCCCATGGGCACCGCCTCAAGCTCGGGATTCTCGCCAGCTGGGACCTCAATCCCGCCCTCAGGCATCGGCGCAGTCGCGGTTGGAGGGGGCTCGTTGCCGTCGGGAAGCGCACCGTCGGGTGGCGCCTCGCCGGGGTTGCCGTCTCCATCTTGGGCACCGGGTGCCGTGCCTTCGGGCACGGGCGGCGCGCCGCCTTCACCACCGGGGGGCGGCATCGCACCGTCGGCGTTCATCGCGGGAACGGCCTCACCGCCAGCGGGAGGGGGGCCACCGGGCTGTCCGGGGGCTTCTGTTTCCGGCTCGGGGCAGCCGACGAGGACCATCAGCGGGAGAACGGACATGAGAATTCGGCGGGTCATGGGGACCTCCTGGGTTTCTTGGTTCCCCCCTGCAGTATCCGATGGACAGCAGCATGCAACACCCGTTCACCAACCACTGGCAATATCGCGATCGACCGGGTAGGACCGAGGGCCTACGGGAGGCCTCATGCCCAACACACCCATCAGCCGCGACACCGTGCACTCACTCGCCGAGGCATGCTCGGACCAAGGCGAACTCTTTCAACCGGTTGCCGCGCGATTAATCAAGCACCAACGTCGCTTATCTCGATTCTTTGAACAGAATGTCGCCGAGATGGGCCCCATGGCGAGCCAGGTGGGCCTGTACATGCTCAGCGTCTCCCTCCGCGTCTTCGATCAAGTCGGTGGTCGCATGGGCAAAGTCAACGGAGAAGCCATCGCGGCGGCCACCAAAAAAGTTCAATCGGTGGCCACCGAGCTGTTTCCGGCCGATGATTCGTTCCATGAGCGGGCCAAGGCGGTGGAATGGCGTGCTCAGCCCCATCTGCTCGACGAGATCCTGTGGGCCCTCTACGAGCGGGACGACAAGTCTGAAGGCGAAGTGGACCTCGAGCCCGAAAAAGCCGCCCTCGTGTACCTGATGCTGTGGGCCGCCATTGAAGCCTTGGATGCCAACTGGGTCGGACCCAGCGCAAGCTGAACCGGGCTACCACACTGCCGAATCGATCGACACCTGGAACCGCTCGCAGTTCGTTCCCGGTGCGATGCTGACTTCCACATGCCCAATCTGTTTCGGGCCGATGTCTCGCAGGTCGGCGTAGCGGGTGTCGTCGCACTCAATGGCCACGGTGAGCCGTTCAATCCATCGGTCCGATGTGTTCTCGGCTTCCAAGATGACCTCGGTCCGCCCATCGGGCCAGCGCGTGGCCTCGGCCTCAAGGTCAACCCACGGCGAGACGTCGGAGCCGCGGTTCGACCCACCGTCCCGTGGAGAGAGGACCAACTCTTCTCGGGCGCCGTCCACAGTCACCAAGAATCGCTCCGACACATTGAGGCCAAGCAACCCGACCGAGTCCCCCGTCGCGCACGGGTCACACACGGCGATGCTGACGCCCTCCACGTCGAACCCGCCCACCCAAAGTTTGGGCACCAACACAACCTGCGTCTCTCGCGGACCGGCGGCCGTGTGCACCTTCATCCGCGGAGCATCGGACGGTACGCGAATGCCGAGCTTGCGAAGAGTGGCGCGGTTGAGGGTGGTCAGTGTGGCTCCCGTGTCGAAGATCATGGTGACTTCTTCGGAGGACCGAGCGCCTTCGACCGTGACGGGAATCCTGAGCGAACCCCGCCGTCCTTCCGTGGGCAAAACGACCTCGTCCTTGACCTCCGGCAGCTCTGGCCTCGGCACGGCATCGGGCTCGGATGGACGTCGCGTCTTCGCGGCCACTGGAGGCGGCTTCGGGATGCGCTCCGTCGTGGCTTCCTCGGGGACTTCGCGGCCGTCAACTGCGGGCAGCCATGCATCAATTTCTTTCGCCAAGGCGGGATCGAGGTGGCCTTGAGTCCAGGGTTCAACCGCGGCAAACCCGAGGCGCATGGCCCCTTCACGCTCGCCGGGGAAATACAGCGGAAAGCACACGAGCACGGCGAGGGACCACATCAACATCGCGGTACCCCGCGCGATCGCCGATGGGCGGTGAGCCTTCCCGCCCATGGACGAGAGCGCCCGGGCGGGCAGCATCACCAACGCGACGGCGATGGCGGCAACAAGCAACGGCTGCCCCTGACGCAGGAGACCGGTCCCCATCAGCAACAGGATGGCCACGGCCGCTGCACCGATTCCCCCGAGGACGCACAATATGGCGACAAGCAACCGCAATTGAAATTGACTCCTTCCTCTTCAGGAATACAAGACCGGGTCACTTTCGCCAACCCCAGGAGAGTCCGATGACGTCCCCCCGTGCCACATGGTTCTGCATCGACATTGAGGCGAATGGTCCCGTACCGGGCCTGTACGACATGGTGAGCCTCGGCGCGACGGTGGTCTTCGCCGGCCCCGACGGGTCTCCAACCCTGGGCCGAGACTTCTACATGGAGCTCAAACCGCAAGCACCCCGTTTTGATGCCCGGGCGGCGGCCATCCACGGACTGGACCAAGCCCGCCTTGCGCGTGAGGGGCTCACCCGCGCGGCCGCGGCAACCGCTCTGGAAAACTGGGTGCAGGGGGAGACCCGGCCCGGAACGGAGGCGTGTTTCGTTGGACACAATGCACCCTTTGACTGGTCGCACGTGGCGTACCTGTATGCGGAACTCGAGCGCCCCAACCCCTTCGGCTACAAAGCCCTCGACACCAAAGCGCTAGCTGCGGGCGTGCTCGACCTGCACTGGCTGGACACCGGAAAGGAAACGCTGTTCGCCAGGCTGGGGCTGCCACCGGAGGATACGAGCCAAAAGCACCGAGCCGACTACGACGCACGGGTGCAGGCCGAGTTGCTGCGCGCGTTGCTCACTCATCGGACTTGAGGCGGAAGAAGATTCCCTGGTGGTCCGAGCCCGGCAGGCGCACGTTTCGCACATCCCCCACGGCCGTGGCACCCACCCAAACATGGTCGAGCTGCATCAGGGGCATGTTCAGCCAATCGCCGCCCGAAGGCCACGTCGTCGCGAAAATCCGGTGAAACCGCGTGGGGTCCGTCAGCCCCTTTCCATCGAAGGGCCGCGTCGCCCAGCTTCCCGGAACGGCATTCATGTCACCCGCCACAATGACGGGATCCCCGGTCTTGCAAGGACCCCAGTCTTGATTCATGCGGCCGTCCGAGATGGTCCCCGCAATGCGCTCCATGTAGGGGATCAACCCCGCGATGTTGAATGGCACTGGGGGCGGACCGTGGGTGCCCATCAAGCACACCTCGCCATCAATGCGAACCAAAGCGAGTGGCATGACCATTCCGCGGGCACCAAACTCTTCGGTGATGCCCCCGTCGCACGCGACTTCGGGACGGCAATAGACGGCCGTGAAGTGCGAGGGCCTGGACACCTGCTCGTCAAAGTTGTGGGCATGGCGAACCATTCCCGGGATCTGCTGCGCACGGGCCTCGACTTCGATCACCACATCGGCGCCAATATCGCCAAGGGCGTTTGCGAGATCGGTCCTGCCGGCGGTGTAGGCGTTGACGTTGGCCACCAGCACGGGCCGGCCTTCCCCCGAGTCTGGCGCGAAGGGAATGCCAGCCAGCGGCGCGATGAGCACCGCGAGGGTCATCGAGTGGGTCCACCGGCGGTAGCGACGCCAGCCGAGCAGGGCCCAAATGGGGCCGAAAGCCAACAGCCATGGCCATGCACTGAGCCCGATCGAATGCCCCATGTGCCCCCAGACTTCATCGGGGGGAAACAGTTCACCGGCCAGCCGCATGGCCACCGCCAAGATCAGCGGCAAGAGGACCATGGAATGGATTCGGCGTTCGCTGGTTGTGGGTTGTTGGGTCACACTTGATTCCTACCACACCCCAAGCGCGTTAAGCCCGCCGGACCATGAACGAAACCCGTCCCCTCATCGTCCGCGCCCTCCGTAACGAGATCCTGGAGCGCCCTCCCGTGTGGTTCATGCGGCAAGCCGGACGGTACCTGCCGGAGTACCGCGCCCTTCGAAGCCAACACTCATTTCTCACCATGTGCCACACCCCCGAGTTGGCCACCGAGGTGACGCTGCAGCCGCTCCGACGCTACCCATTCGATGCGGGCATTATTTTCTCCGACATCCTGCTTCCCCTCGAGAGCATGGGTGCAGAACTCGAATACATTCCCGGCACCGGTCCCGTGATTCGCAACCCGGTTCGAACCGCCGCCGATGTCGCGGCGCTTCGAGACTTCGACCCGGTCCGAGACCTCCCGGCACCCATGGAGTCGATCCGACTGGCCACCGCGGCGGCGGATGTGCCCATTCTCGGTTTTGCCGGCGCCCCGTTCACCATGGCTTGCTACCTGATCGAAGGGCAAGGCTCCCGAAACTGGCCCGAAACGAAGCGAATGATGTTCGGCCAACCAGCCGTTTTTCAGGACCTTCTCAACCGACTGGCCGATGCGGTTGGGGATCACCTGCAGGCCCAAATCGACGCGGGCGCGGTGGGAGTCCAGCTCTTCGACACCTGGGCCGGTGTGCTCAGCCCGGACGATTTTCGACGGTGGGCGTTGCCGGCCAGTCGTCGCGCCCTGAAACGGGCAAGCGGCGCTCCCACCATGTTCTTCACGAAAGACACGGCCCCGTTCTTGCCTTGGCTCCGAGACATCGAAGCCGATGCCTATGCCGTGGACTGGCGGGTTGACATTGGCGCGGCACGGGAGGCCCTCGGCGATGTCCCAGTGCAGGGAAACCTCGACCCGCAAGCACTGCATGCGCCCCACGATGAAATTCGCCGCCGAGTGAAGGCAATCATCGACGCCGCAGGGCCCAAGGGACACATCTTCAACTTGGGCCACGGGCTCACCCCGGACATTGATCCGGATGCGGTCGCTGCGGCAGTCGCCGCCGTTCATGCCCACTCCTGGAGTTGATGTGCCTCGCGTAATCATCGCCGGCGGAGGCATTTCGGGACTCGCAACCGCCGCCTTCTTGGAGGGGGTCGACAAGGTGGTTCTCGAAGCCGCCGCCCACGCAGGGGGCAACGTTCGAAGCGACCTCGTGGACGGTCGGGTGATGGACCGCGCCGCCAATGGCTGGCTGGACAGCGAGCCGGCAATGGGGCGATTGCTGAACCGTCTCGGGTTGGCAGACCAGGTGGTCCCCGCCTCCGACCGTTCGGCAACGCGATGGATCTACGCCGACGGTCAAATGCAGCCCGCTCCACTCTCCCCCATGGCGCTTGTCCAGACGCAGCTGCTGCCGTGGCATGCCAAGCTTCGGTTGCTTCTGGAACCGTTTCTGCCGCGGGGACGCTCCGACACAGACGAGAGCATTGGCGCCTTTGTTCGCCGGCGCCTGGGCGGACATTTCGTCGACCGCATGATCGGCCCAATGGTGGCGGGAATTCACGCGGCAGACCCGGACACCCTCTCGTTGGCGGCGTCCTTTCCCCGATTGGCGGCCATGGAAAAGCGGCACCGCTCCTTGTTCGTTGGGTTGGCTGCGGCAAAACGGGAAGGCGCACAACCCGGTCATCTCGAAACCTTGCCGCAGGGCGCGGGCCAGCTCACCGATGCGTTGATTGAGCGCTTGTCCACCGAGCTGCATTGCGAAACTCCGGCGGAAGGCCTCTCCAGGACCAAACGGGGATGGCGCGTCCATACACCGCGCGGTGACTTCGACGGTGACGCAGTGGTTTTGGCGGCCCCCGCGCCGGTGTGTGCGCGGTTGATGCGGGGGATCGACGCGACCGTGGCCAATGCGTTCGATGAAATTCCCTACGCGCCCGTGGCGGTTGTTGTCACCGCTTGGCCGGCGGGAGCATTCGACCGGTCACCCGAGGGGTTTGGTGTGCTGGTCGCCAAGGGCGAGGACGTTGGCGTACTCGGCACGCTGTTCACCACCGAGGCCTTCCCGAATCAAGGCCCAGAGGGAGAATTCCTGACCCGCACCATCCTGGGGGGCGCCATCGATCCCGCCAGTGCCACCCTTCCACATCAGGTCCTGCTCGACCGAGTGTTCAGCGCCCACGAGCGCTTTTTGGGTACCCGTCGGGCCGATCCGACCGTTGTGCGAACCTACCACCACCCCATGGCGATTCCCCAGTACACCGTTGGCCATCCCGCCCGAGTCAATGCGATTGCGAATGCTCAGGACCGGTACGGTGGGCTGTTCTTTGCGGGCAACCACCTGTCTGGCATCGGCGTGAAAGACTGCGTGGCAACCGGCGAGCGCATCGCGGCAGACGTCCGGGGGTGGCTGGAGATCACGGCACCAGTGGAGGAATCTGCGTGACCACGGTCGTTGACATCTTGAAGAAAACGGAGGCGTTTTTTCGGTCCAAGGGCATTCCAAGCCCGCGCTTGGATGCGGAGTTGATTGTCGGCCACCACTTGGAACTGGATCGCGTTGCCCTGTATCTGCAGTTCGACCGCCCCCTCAACGAGCGCGAACTCAAGCCCATGCGGGACGACGTTCGCCGGAGAGCCGCCCGCGAACCCATCGCGTGGATCATCGGAACCAAGGGATTTTGGTCCCTGGACCTCGACGCCCACCGCGATGTCCTCGTCCCCCGCCCCGACACCGAGACCCTCGTTCAAGCGGCGCTCGATCGAATTCCAGAAGACGTCGAGTGTTTCGTTGCGGACATCGGATCGGGCACGGGCGCCGTGGGCCTCGCCATCGCTGTCGAGCGCCCCCTGGTCAAGTTGTTTGCGGTGGACGTCAGTGACGCCGCACTCCGATGCACGAAGGCAAACGTCGAAAAGTTGGAGCTTCAGGGCCGCGTGGCGGTGCTGAAGGGCTCTTTGCTCGACCCGATCCCCGCGGCACGCCGCATCGACGTGGTCGTGAGCAATCCACCATACATTCCATCCAGCGAAATCGGTGGCCTTGCCCCCGAGATTGCCGTCCACGAGCCGCGGCTCGCGCTCGACGGCGGCGACGATGGGCTGGACATCTACCGTGCGCTCATTCCCGCTGCCGCCTGTCGCGCCACCACGGCCGTCCTGCTCGAACACGGCGATGGCCAGGATGCCCAGCTGCTTCGCATGATGGAGACAGGCGGCCTGGTCGACCTAAACACGCATGCTGACCTGACCGGAACAGTCCGAGTGGTGAGCGGCGGCATCCCAGCCTCGTTGCCCGGTGATTCCGACTAAACGGTCGCCCACTTACCGATCCCGACGCTCGGGATCCGTTTGAACAACGTGCTCTTGACGATCTCGGAGAGCACGGTTGCCCCGCCCGCCATTTCCATCAGCTCGGCGCGCCCCTCGGCCTTGCTGAGCTTGCGACGGATGAGGTCGGGCCGAAGGTAGAACTTCATGTAGGCCTTGGTTCGGTAGGCACGCAGCTGCTCGGCAGTGAAGGTCTCGGTCTCCAGTTGCGGGATGTCGCCGCCGCCGTCGATGGTGTACTGCCGCCAGAAGTCGCCGTCGACGTACCCCCGCTCATTGGCGATCCGGTACAGGTCCGTCGCAGGCAATGCGGTCGCCACCGAGAAGCTCGCCCAATCGAGGCCGAGGCCCGCCGCGAACCGGATGGTGTCTTCGACGTCTTCATGGGTCGCGTCGTAGTAGCCGATCATGAAGTAGCCTCGGGTGTCCACGCCCTCTTCGCGGCAGATCCGAAACGCGCGCTCGGTTTGCTCGCGGGTGATCTGCTTGTTCATGATCTTCAGCACGCGGTCGGTGCCGGCCTCAACGCCCATGTGGATGGACCGGAGGCCCGCCTTGCGCAACGCTCGAACCACTTCGCGGTCGACCGTGTCGACGCGAGCGCGGATGTTGAACTTGACCGTCAATCCGCGACGCTGGACTTCTTCGGCGAAGTTTCGCATTCGTCGCTTTCCGATGGTGAACGTCTCATCGAAGAACACAATCTCGCGAACCCCGTAGGTCTTTTCGAGGAACTCCATCTCGTCGACCACGTGCTTGACGTCGCGGAACCGGAGCTTCTCAGAGTACACCTGCGAGCAGTAGCCGCACTTCCAGGGACAGCCGCGGGTCGTCACCATCGTGGCGAAGGGCTTCAACAATGTGAGGCAGTGGTAGTCGGTGACGGGCATCAAATCCCATGCGGTCATGGGGTATTTGTTGATGTCCTTGCTGAGTTCGCGGGCTTCGGTCTTGATGATTTCGCCGGAGGGGTCGCGGTAGACAAGGCCGGGGATCTCGTCCCAGCCGCCGCCGCCTTGCTCCATGTGGTCGCAGACGTCCAGAAAGACATCTTCCCCATCGCCAACGATCGCCATATCGAAGCAATCCCACGACAAGCTCTCTTCCGCGTAGATGGTCATGTGCGGCCCGCCGACCACCACCAGTGCGTTCGGGCATGTCTCCCGGACCATTTGCGCGATTTCAATGACGGCCGGCCATCCCAATGTTTTCGCCGTCAAGGCGACGATGTGGGGATCGTACTCTGCGACCCGGCCCGTCACATCCTTGGGGTATTTGTTCTCGACGTGGAGGTCGATGAGCTGCACCGGGTAGCCGTGTTGGCGCACCCACGCGGCCAGACCACCGAGGGCGAGACTCGGGAAGATCCCCAGCTTCTCCGCCGCTTTTTTGGACAGCGGCTGCTGGTCTGCTGCCTCGTGGTACTTGATGAACAGAACGCGGGTGTTTTTCTTGGACGACATGATGAGCCCCCTCGCTCCCCTAAATCTACCATTTGCGGAGACGAACGCCACTCTTGATGCACCCTTAACTGGGATTGACGGCCAACAGACCGTGCCTTACGAAACGGACCTGCGCGCGCGAGCGCAGTCAACCTCCACACCGGGTGAACCATGCAACGGGGATTTTTGCGGAGCGTCTTTGGACTCATTCTGCTGACGGGCCTCCTGTTACTGACCGTCGTCAACGTTTGGCAGTCAAACCGAATCGAACGCAACCAAATTGACCTCTTGAATCGGGTCGATGCGGTGGAGAAAACCATCGAAAATGGCGACTTTGGCGCCCGCGGGACCAACGGTCCGAGCGGCGGCATCTTTGGCGCAGCCGAGCCCGCGTACGTCACCGAGGCACTGGCCGACCCGGAGAACGTCTTCACGCGCGACAACTCCAGTTGGTTGCCCGCCGAGGCCAAGCAAGGCGGCACGCTCAACCTGAAGATGGGGTCCGACCCGAAAGGCTTCAACTTCTTGGTCGAGAACGGTGCGGATGTCTCCGAGATCCAGTCGTACGTTCACATCGCGCTTGGGGGCTACCACCTCAAAGACGTCACCCGCTACCGCGGGGAGCTGGCGTACCACTGGACCATCTCCGAGGACAAGCGCGTCCACACCCTGAAGCTGCGCAAGGACTTCCAGTGGCACAAGCCGGTGGTCGACTGGGCCAGCGGTCGGTACGACTGGTTGAAGGGCGACCACCCCGTCACCGCCCACGACGTGGTGTTCATGCTCGACCTGTTGATGAACGACCAGGTGGCTGGCGCCGCACCGCTCCGCTCCTATTTTGACGAGCTCGAGTCGTACGAAGCCCTCGATGACCACACATTCCGAATCTCGTTCAAGAAGCCCAAGTACATGCAAAAGGTCGTCGTCACCGGCCTGTACCCGCTGCCCAAATTTCTGTACGCGTTCGATGAAGCCGGCGAAGCCTACGAGCCCGAAGTCATTGGAAAGCGCTTTGAGGACCACTGGTACAACCCAATGGGGCTTGGTGCTGGGCCCTACAAACTCACCCGATTCGAGCCCGGCGTGGCCATCGAGTTGGAACGCAATGCGCGATTCCCGCTCGGCGGCAATGCGATGGACAAGATCGTGTACTCCATCCTGAAAGACCAGAATCAGCCGCCGCGCAAGCTCCGAACGGGTGAGCTGCACTTGTCGAGCCTCCAGCCTGCCCAATACCGGGCAGAGGTGCTGGAAGGCGAAGCGGACTCACCGTTCAAGAACGGCGACCTCAAGGGCGGCGAGTTCTGGTCCTACAACTACTTCTACATCGGCTGGAATGCCGACCAGCCCTACTTTGCCGACAAGCGTGTTCGCCAAGCGATGAGCCATGCGTTCAACGCGCAGCTGCTGATCGACGATGTGTTTTTGGGTCTCGGTGAGCGGTGCACCGGCCCCATGCCGACCGTTCAGCCGTACTACGATCGCAGCCTCGACCCGTATGCGTTCGATTTGGAACGGGCCAAGGCCCTCCTCGACGAGGCCGGGTGGACCGACACGGACGGCGACGGGATTCGAGACAAGCTGGTGGACGGAGAATCCGTTCCGTTCGACTTCAAGCTCGTCGTGTTCGGTTCATCGAATGAATACAAGACCGTCGGCAACATCTACAAAGAAGACTTGGCCAAGATCGGCGTGAAGATGAACGTGGCACCCATGGAGTGGGCCAACCTCTTGAAGAAGGTCGACGCCCGCGAGTTCGACGCGGTCACGTTGGCCTGGGTCTCGGGTCCGCCCGTGGACTTTCGCCAGATCTGGCACAGCTCTCAAGCGGACCTGCCGAAAGGCTCGAACCGTGTGGGGTTCCGCAACCCGGAGGCCGACCGCATCATCGAAGCCCTCGAGGTCGAGTTTGATGAGCGGAAGCGTCGAGAGCTGGCACAAGAATTCCACCGGCTTCTGTACGATGAGCAACCGTACACGTTCTTCTACACCCGGAAGAGCACCGTGTACTGGCAGAAAGAACTTCAGAATGTTTGGTTCCAGCTCACGCGCCCCCACGTGAGCCCCCGTCCCTTCTACTTTGCCGGCTAACCCGAGGGTGTTGTTGTGCTGAACTACGTCATCAAGCGACTGCTTCTGATGGTGCCAACATTCGCGGCCATCAGCTTGGTGATCTTCGTCGTGCTCAACTTTGCACCCGGCACGCCCGGTGCGCAGATGGCCACCGGCGAGGGCGGTGGCCAAGATGCCTCCACGGCCGGTGAGCAGCGCGAGAGCTATCGCATCTTCAAGGAACAGTTCAACCTCGACAAGCCGGTGCTGTTCAACACCCGGTACAACCTGGAGAAAGATGACGTGGCGGGCGAGTTGAGCGCGGTGCTCAACGAGTCGGGAGACGTGCCGGCCGGGAGGCGGATCGAAGCCCAAGAAAACATCGAGAACTGGGGCCGCTACGCCGTGCCGGGGTTGATGGGGGTGCTCAGCGACGAGACCGCGAGCCTTCGGATGCGGTCCCTTGCCAGCCAACGACTGACCTTCAACGCACAGCGGCAAAACAAAAACGTCTACAAGAAAAACCTGACCGATGCCGAACGCAGCGAAGTCAAGGCAATCTCCAAGGCCAACTCCGAGGTTCGGGGATGGAGCTTCAAGCCGGACGCAACCCCCGCCGAAGCCAACGCAACGGTGACGCAATGGACGACGTGGTACGAGGCCAACGCGAGTGATTGGGACTATGGAACAGCGGACCGCATCGCGATCTTCCTGTTCGACACCCGATTCGCAAAGTATTGGACCAACCTCGCGAAGCTGAACTTTGGCGTCTCTCACGTCGACAAGCGCCCGGTGCTGCAGAAGGTCATCAGCAAGCTGAAGTACTCGATCACGCTCAGCTTCTCGTCTGTGTTGCTGATCTACGCCATCAGCCTGCCCCTCGGCATCTGGTCGAGCATCCGCCAAAACACCCTCGCGGACCGGGTCGTGACGACGGTGCTCTTCATGATGTACAGCCTGCCGAGCTTCTTCGTGGCGGTCTTCATGCTGAACCTGTTGACCCGCGGCACCCCGCTGCAGATCTTTCCGACTTCAGGATTCGAGAGCCTCGACACCAGTCAGATGACCTTGCTCGAGTACATCAAGGACGTGGGGTGGCACATCATTCTGCCCATCTTCTGCGGTTCCTATGCGGCCCTCGCCGCGCTCTCGCGGTACGCGCGGTCGGGTTTGCTGGATGTCATTCGGTCCGACTACGTCCGAACCGCGCGGGCGAAGGGGTTGCCGGAGAGCGTCGTGATTCTCAAGCACGCAGCCCGCAATGGGATGATTCCGATCCTGACCTTGCTGGCGTCGCTGCTTCCCACCCTCATCGGTGGTTCGGTCGTGATCGAGGTGGTCTTTGGCATTCCCGGCATGGGCTCCTTCCTGTTCGAGAGCATCAACCTCCGCGACTACAACGCCGTCATGGCCGTCTTGTTGATCAGTTCCGCGCTGACCTTGGTCGGCATGTTGATCTCTGACCTTTCCTATGCGCTGGTCGACCCGCGCATCACCTTCGAGTGACTCGATGAGCCAACCCCTACTCCCCGATGTGGCGCCGCCGGAAGATCAGACCTTCGGCGACATTGTGTGGATCCAGTTCAAGAAGAACCGAGTGGCATACGTGTCGCTGTGGGGACTGGGCGCGCTGTTTGTTCTCGCCACGATTGCTCCACTGTTGGCCAGCGGTCGTCCATTCATCTGGGACATCGGCGAGGGCCGGAGCTACCCGTGGTTCTCATCGCTCGTGGATCGAAACTACTTCGAGAATCCGGTCGACATCTTTTTCAACCTCGTGCTGCTCGCCATTGTGCCGCTGGGCGCGTTGATTGCGGTGCGATGGAAACACATTCAAGGACTGGGCCTCGACAAGCGTCCCCGACGAGCCAAGATCGCCCGCGAACTTCGCTGGCTGGTCGCCGCGAGTTTTGTCGGCTTCGTCGGCGTTCTCTTCACGCCTCACAGTGAGCCATACACGCAGTACGCCGAGATCCATGACCAACGCGTCGAAGCCGGAGAGGACGTCCAAGCGGTCTTCCCGCCGGTCCGATACATGTTCCGCAAGACCGGCTTCAAGAGCCTGGAGCGCCCGAGCGCCCAGCATTGGCTGGGGGTCGACGAGAGCACCCGCGATGTGGCGGTTCGACTGCTGTACGGCACGCGCATCTCGTTGACCATCGGCATCATCGCCGTGGCGATCTACGTCACGATCGGCATCGTCTTGGGGGCACTTGCTGGATTCTTCGCGGGCAAGATCGACATCGTCATTCAGCGCCTGATCGAAATCGTCATGAGCATCCCTGCGCTCATCATCATCTTGGTGTTGGTCGCCTTTCTTGAGAAGCCAAGCATCTTCCACATCATGCTGGTCATCGGGTTGGTGCGGTGGACGGGCGTCGCCCGGCTGGTTCGCGGTGAGTTCTACCGACTGCGAGGGCAAGACTTCGTGACCAGTGCCATCGCATTGGGCTTTCCGACCTGGAAGATCATCTTCCACCACATTCTTCCCAACGCCATGGGGCCGGTTCTCGTTGCCGCCACATTCGGAGTTGCGGGCGCCATTCTGCTCGAGAGCACCTTGTCGTTCCTGGGCCTTGGCGATCTCAGCGCTCCGAGCTGGGGCCAAACCCTGTCCGAAGGCTACTCATCGGGGGCATGGCACCTCATTCTCGCACCCGGCTTCGCCATCTTCATCACGGTTTCGCTGCTCAACTTGGTCGGCGAGGGGCTGCGAGATGCCCTCGACCCCAAGATGCGAAAGTGAGCGTGCGATGAGCCAACCAATCCTGAAACTCGAGAACCTTCGCACGTACTTCCACACGGACATCGGCGTGGTGAAGGCGGTCGATGACCTCAACGTGGAGGTCAAAGCGGGCCAAACCTTGGGAATCGTCGGCGAGTCCGGGTCCGGAAAGTCCGTGACCAGCCTAACGGTCATGCAACTGCTGCCCGGGCACATCGCGCGAATCGAAGAAGGTTCGAAGGTGCTGTTTGCCGGCAAAGACCTGACGGACGCCACAGACGACGAAATGCGGGCCATTCGCGGCGCTGAAATTTCCATGATCTTCCAGGAGCCGATGACCAGCCTCAACCCGGTTTACACCACCGGTGACCAAGTGATGGAAGCCATCATGCTCCACCAAGAAGTCACCCGCGAGGAGGCGGAACAGCGGACCATCGACTTGTTCACAGAGGTCGGCATCCCCGACCCCGAGCAACGCATTCACATGTACCCGCACGAGATGTCGGGCGGGCAGAAACAGCGCGTCATGATTGCCATGGCGCTGTCGTGCAATCCAAAGCTGCTCATCGCCGACGAGCCCACCACTGCGCTCGACGTCACAATCCAAGCCCAGATCCTCGATCTGCTCCGAAAGCTGCGGGATGAGCGGGGGATGGGCATGATCTTCATCACCCACGATCTGGGGGTCATCGCGGAAATCGCCGATGAAGTCGCCGTGATGTACCGGGGAAAACTGGTCGAGTACGGGGACGTGCGGAGCATCTTCGAGCGGGGTCAGCACCCCTACACCAAGGGCTTGCTGGCCTGTCGCCCCCGATTGGACACGGCGATGAAGCGCTTGCCCACCGTGCCGGACTTCATGGACACGATTTACCACGACGACGGCACCTACTCCGTCGAGGAACGGGAGGTGTCCGACGAATGGATGGCCGCGATGAGCTCCCAGGGTCGCGAGCGGCACCTCTACCCCTTGTCGCGATTGGCCGAACTGGGGTTTGCACCCACCGAAGCGGACTACACACCCGGAACCACCTTCGCGGGGGAAGACGAAGAACCGCTTCTGCAAGTCAAGAACCTCAAGATGCACTTCCCGATCCGGAAAGGGCTGTTTGGCAAGGTGGTTGACCACGTCCGAGCCGTCGACGATGTCAGCTTCGACGTATACCGGGGACAGACGCTGGGTTTTGTGGGCGAGTCGGGGTGCGGCAAGACCACGACAGGCCGCGCCATCATGCGCCTCATCGACCCCACCGCAGGTCAGGTCGTGTTTGATGGCGTCGACATCACGACGATGAATCAGGCCGACTTGCGGGCGTACCGAAAGCGGTTCCAGATCATTTTCCAAGATCCGTACGGGTCGCTGAACCCGCGAAAGACCATCGAGACAACGGTCATGGAACCGATGGAAGTCCACGGCATCGGTGAAACGTACGACGAGCGCCGAGCGATGGTGCTGGACCTCCTCGCGAAGGTGGGGTTGCCGGGCAAGCAGTACCTGAACCGGTACCCTCACGAGTTCTCCGGAGGGCAACGGCAACGCATCTGCATCGCCCGGGCACTCGCCGTGCGCCCCGACCTCATCATCTGCGATGAATCCGTCTCTGCGCTGGATGTCAGCGTGCAGGCTCAAGTGTTGAACCTGCTGAAAGACTTGCAGCTGGAGTACGGATTGACCTACATCTTCATCAGTCACGACCTTTCGGTGGTCAAGTTTATGAGCGACATGATGGCGGTGATGAATTTTGGAAAGTTCGTTGAGTTTGGACCCAGCGAATCGATCTACGCGAACCCCAAAGAGCCGTACACGGAACGGTTGATCGCGGCCATCCCCCGAGACAACCTTGAACAGATTGAACGTCGTCAGGCCCAAAGACGGGCGGCCCAAGGGGAAGAATGACCGCGTTTCTTTGGGACCTCCTCAGCGCCGCGGCGATTGTCGGCGCGTCGTGGTTCGTCGGTGGATGGATCGCCGGCATCGTGGGGTCGCTCTTGGCGCAGACACGGGTCGACCCGATGGGTCGCGCGCTCCTGGTTCGCCTCACAAAGCCGCTGGTCATGGGGGCTGCGATTGTTGCGGCCTTGTCCCAGGTCGGGGTGGACATCCGTGTACTGCTCGCCATCTTGGCCGCCGGTGCCATTGCTGTGGGCTTGGGTCTGCAGGGTCCCGTGGCCAGCCTCATTTCGGGCGGCATTTTGTTTTCCCGCCGGCCGTTCAGGGTCGGCGACACCGTCGAGCTCGCGGGCATTGCGGGTACCGTGGCCGGAATCGGCTGGCTGAGCGTGCTCATCGACGAGACCGACGGGTCCCGTGTGATCTTGCCCAATCGGATGGTGACGGCCCATCCCATGCGAATCCGACCCACTGAACCGTAGCCACTCACCCCGATCCGGAGAAGTCATGGACCCACAAGAGATGATCGACGCCTGCAAAGAGCACACCCTCTTTTCGTGGAAGGCCCGCGGAAGCGTGACTCCAATGCCCATTACGCACGCGGAAGGGATTTACCTGTACGGCCCCAGCGGCGAGAAGTGGATGGACTTCAACTCCCAGTTGATGAGCGTCAACATCGGACACTCGCATCCAAAGGTGGTCGAGGCCATGAAGGAGGCTGCGGAAGGCCTCATCTACGCCTTTCCGCTCGCCGCGACCCCATCCCGCGCGGCCCTCTCGAAGAAGCTTGCCTCGCTGATGCCCGACGAGATGAACACGTTTTTCTTCACATTGAGCGGCGCGGAGGCGAACGAAAACGCCATCAAGCTCGCCCGGCTCTACACCGGACGACACAAGATCTTGAGCCGGTACCGGAGCTACCATGGCGCCACCAACGCCACCATGCAACTGACCGGCGACCCGCGACGGTGGGCGAATGAGCCGGGCGCTCCGGGATTCATCAAGGTCATGGACCCGAGACCCTACACGTACAGTTTTGGCAGCGACGACGCCGAGATTGTGGCCAACAACCTTCAGTACCTCGAGGAGGTCATCCAATACGAAGGACCCCACAACATTGCTGCGATGTTCATCGAGACGGTCACCGGAACCAACGGCATCCTGCCCCCGCCGAAAGGCTATCTGCAGGGCCTGCGGACCTTGCTCGACAAGTACGACATTTTGCTGGTCTGCGATGAAGTCATGGCCGGGTGGGGTCGAACGGGGCGCCTCTTCGCGTTCGAACATGCCGGCATCGTGCCCGACATTGTTTGCATGGCCAAGGGGCTGACCAGCTCCTACGTTCCCCTCGGTGCCGTCGCGATGCGGGACAAAATCGCGCGGCACTTTGATGAGAACGTGTTCTGGGGAGGGCTCACCTACAACGCGCATTCGTTTGCCTGTGCGGTCGCACTCGCCACCATCAACGTCTTGATCGACGAGGGCATGGTGGAGAATGCCGCGCGGCTGGGGCCCATCATGAATGGCCACATGGAGGCACTGAAAGCGAAGCACCCGAGCGTGAAGGCGCATCGAAACATCGGGTTGTTTGGGATGGTCGATCTGCAGCGCGACGAGGAGGGCACTCCGATGGCTCCCTACAACGGGACCCACCCCGCCATGGCGGCGTTCAGCAAGCGGCTCGCAGACAACGGCCTGTTCACATTCTGCCGATGGGGAAGCTTCATGTGCAACCCTCCGTTGTGCATCACCGAAGAGCAGCTTGCCGAGGGCTTCGCGATCATCGATGACGCGCTCGAGGTCTGCGACGCGGTGGTGACAGGCTAGTCAATCCGGCCAGGCGAACCCCAAGCGAGCCCAGGTGCCCGCCGCCACCGCCGCGTTGGGCGCATGCACCATGACTGTCACGATGCGTTCCGCCGTCTCGGGGTCTGTGGTGAACACGACGCCCTCGGTCTGCCGGACGGCCGCCACGAAGTCCGCTCGATTGGCGTGGCCTGCGGCACGGATGGCCGAATCGTCCAGGAAAAACCATCCTCCCCGAGCACCGGTCTGCCGGTGCAACTCCAACGCGACCCGCCCCATCGTGTGCCGCGGGTTCACCTCAATGCACGGAAAGAAGCGAACGGCGTCGTCTTGGCGAATCACCATGCAGTCAATCCCAACCGGACCCCGAATCCCCATACCGTGCAGCGCCGCGCCGATGTGATCGCCCGTCCGAGACAGGGCGTCGTTGATTCGACTCCCCTTGCCTCCTCCGTGCAACGACCGCAGCCAATCGGCCTGCATGCCCGATGACCACGGACCCAGCACAGCGCCCCGATAGGCACCCGACCCCGCCGTCCAGAACCGGGTGACCCCCACTTGCCGGTGTCCATCGTCCGACACGTCGAGATGAATCGAGAGATCCGCGAGCCGCTCGTGCCAAGGCTCCACAACGACGGGCCCGTGCCGAAGCATCCGGTCGAGCCAACCGGACGCGGTGGGAGACTGAAGGTGCACGCGATGTTGTCCAGACGCCGACAGCGGTGCCTTTGCGATCCAGTTCTCACCCAGGGGGGCGTCGGCGCGACGATGACACAACCGACCCTGGCACCGGGCCCAGAGTGGACCATCCACGGTCTGGAGGAGCGACTGGCGGAGGGCAAGCGCTGCGCGCTTGTCGACGCATTTGACTTGGTCAATTGTGCCCCAGGGCGCATCGGCGCCAAGCACCCGCCCGTTCAGCGATTGGCGATCGGGGACAAACTGCGGAATCGCGATTCCCAGACGATGCAATGGGGTCAGCACCGCCAATGATGGACGCGGAGCCACCACGACGTCCTCCCGGTGGGCGAAGTACATCGGGGTCGACGCGAGGTCCCGCGCCACATGCTGCACAAGGCCCGCTGGGTTCCGTCCAGCGGCCCGTTCCTCCACGAACGGGTCAAACGAGAAAACCCGTGGCGGCCGTCCTCGCGAAACGTTGGTGATTTCCATCTCATCGATGAACTCGGGACTCAAGCCCGCGCGTTCCCGGCCCACACGGTCAAACACCGGGCCCTTCGCCCGACCCGGGCTGAGCGGAAACACCAACCGGCGTGCGTATTCGTCGAACTCGACGCACCCGGCGAGCCGCCCGAACCATGCCACCCCGTGACGAACGTGGCCGATCTCGTCTTCGTAGACTTCCCGAAGCACCGCCGCACTCTCCGCATCGCCCACCGCGCGAAATGCGTCTTCCCAATGAGTGGAAAAATCGAGGTTGGCCTGCTCATAGGTCAAGCTCAGCGCCGCCAGAAAATCCGCCGGGTGATCGAGATCCGCCACGGTGTCCCAGAAGAAGTGGCCGGCGCCCACGTCCCCAAACCCAACGCCCCAGTGTTCGGCACGGCGCATGTACATCTGGAAATGACGCTGTTCGTCCTTGAGTATCTTGACCAGTCCCCGTCGAAATCCTCGGGGCGCATCGGGAAAACGCAGCAGCGCGAGCGCCATCAGCTCCAGTGCTTGCAGCTCGTGGTGTGCGAAGCTGTGGAGGGCCAGACCGCGGTTCCGCTCCGCCTCAATGCCGGTGGGGGTCGGCGCCGGAGGCACCGGCTTGGTGGTCCGCAACGCAGCGTGGGATGGCCGGCCGGGAGCGGCAGGCACCGCGATGGCGGCGCCCGGCGCATCGTCGGTAAACCCCTCGGGAGACGCCAACTTGACGGCCATGTCGGTCGAAAAGAGCACCGACTCGGCGAAGGCCCGGATCTCCATGCCCCCTCCCTCAAACGAACAAACCCGGCAGAAAGCCGGGCTTGTCGTGCGGAGTCAAGCCGCTCATCTACCAGCCGCCCTTCATGATCAGCACGGCACCGAGGTCAGTGAAGTCTTCACCAACGTCCAACTGGGGCGTTCCAATCAAGACGTCGTCGTACCCATCGCCGTTCATGTCGCCGCCAATGGCGACTGCGGCACCGGCCCAGTCTCCCGCACCAAGCCCGAGGGCCTTCGCCATCGACGAACTCAGCTCCGTCACGCCAAGAACGGGCCCAAGCAAGACCGATGCAGCACCCGCATCGGAGTCAGTGGAGTCTTCTGTGCGGGCACCGATCACCAGGTCGGGCACACCGTCATTGTCGATGTCGCCGCCCCCAGCAACTGCGCCACCGGCAAAGTCGTCGCCCCGCTCACCGATGATGGACGCATCGGCCCCTTCCAGGCTGATGCTGGGGCAGAGTTCGCCGTCTGCACACAAAATGGCGGTGCCACCGTAGACCACGAAGGCCGCGCCGGAACCGGAACCGCCCAAGTCGCTGCCGGGTGCACCGATCAAGATGTCGTCGTAACCGTCGCCGTTTTGGTCGCCGGCCGTGGACACCGAGTAGCCGACTTGGTCGCCGCCGTTGATCCCGTGCCATCGAACTTCCGCTTCATCAAGGTCCATCGACCCTTCAAACACGTTGTCGTTGGTCACCAGGTAGGCCGCGCCCACGTAGGCGCCGCCTTCCTGCGCGTTGGGAGCTCCAATCAGTGCATCGTCATAGCCGTCGCCGTTGAAGTCCCCGGCACTGGCGACGGCCGAACCGGACTCTTCGCCGTTGCCCGTGCCAACGTACCGAACGTTGGCGAACGACAAGTCGGTGTCGCCGTCCACGGGTCCATGCATCAGGTACGTGGCACCCACATCCGAGAAGCCGCCATCGTAGCCCGGCGCGGTGACGTAGAAGTCGCCAAAGCCGTCGCCGTTGGCATCGCCAGCCGACGCCACAACGAGACCGGCGTGGTCTTCACCGACCTCGCCGATCATCTTGGCGTTGGCATCGGCGAGGTTGATGACGCCCGATGGACTGCCGAGCACCAGGTACGCAGCCCCCGCTTGGGAACCCCCCGCATCTTCCGCAAAGGCACCGATCACCAAATCGTCGTTGCCGTCGCCGTCCACGTCTTGAACGATGGCGACGGAGGCACCGGCTCGGTCGTGGTCGTTTTCCCCGACCAAGGTCGCCGTCGCGGTGTCCGCGCCGACCTCGCCGTCCACGTCCCCGATGAACAGGTAGCCCGCCCCGCGCGACAACCCATCGCCGTCGTAGCGAGACGCGCCAACAAACGAGTCCGCGAGCCCATCGCCATCGACGTCGCCGGCCAGCGAAACGCTCCCGCCGGTCCGGTCGTATGCGCCCATCCCAACGATGGCGTCCACGATTTCGCACTCGGTGTCTTCGCCATCGCAGTTGTTGTCGGCACCATCGCCGCACAGCTCGGGTGCGCCGGGGTTGCTCAGGTATTCGGTGTCGTCGCAGTCATCGCCGCCGGGACCACCAACGTACCCATCCTCGTCCTCGTCGTCGTCGTTGCCATCGCAGTTGTCATCGACGCCGTCGTACCACGACTCGGCCGCCCCCGGGTTGATGGAAGAATCGGAATCGTTGCAGTCGGTGGCGTCCTGCACCCAACCGCCGGCGGGCTGCGCGCAGCGGTCGGACGGGTAAGCGGTGGCGGCATCGCCGTACCCATCGCCGTCCGAGTCCCGGTACCACTGCAGCGGGAATGGCGCGTCTTCTTCGTCGACCTCGCCGTTGCAGTTGTTGTCCACGCCGTCGCCGCAAATCTCCGCGTTGTCCGGGTTGACGAGCGACTGGGTGTCGTCGCAGTCTGCCTCGTTGCCCACCATGCCAACCGGCTGGTCGCACGCATCCAGGGACGCGAGCGGGTCACCGAAACCGTCGTTGTCGACGTCCGCATTCCATCGCACCCGACCCTCGGCTTCGGGGTCCTCGTCATCGATGAGCGTGTCGCAGTTTTCGTCCAGGTCGGCGGCATCGCACTGTTCCGGCACGCCGGGGTTGAAGATCTCCGACGAGTCGTTGCAATCAAAGTCGACCTGCCCATCGTCGTTGAAGTCCCACCACCGCACCTCGGTGCCGAGCCACGTGTCGGAGCTGAAGTCCGACCACAGCGCTTCGGGGGGGTCGGCGGAAATCAAGTCTGTGAAGGATTTTCCAATGCCCAGCGGGTCGATGCAGTCGGGGTCGTCCATGTCGACGGTTCCATCGCCGTCGTTGTCGACGCCGTCATCGCAGGGCTGGGTCGAGGCGTCGGCCACGAACACGTACCCCTCGGGCGCGGCGCACGAACGGATCTGGTCGAAGAACGACCCGAAGCCATCCGCATCTTGGTCCCGGTACCACACCGTGGCGTCGTACGCGGTGCCTTCGTCGATCGTGCCATCGCAATCGTTGTCCACCGTGTCGCACATCTCGACCGCGCCCGGGAATGCGGAGCTGTCGGAGTCATCGCAGTCCGTCTGAACACCGACATACCCGAGCGGCGTCACGCATCCGGGTGCAGTCACTTCGCTGTTGCCAAATCCGTCGCCGTCGAGGTCCTCGTACCAAAGGGGCGCGTCAAACGCCGAGTCTTCATCGATCTGGCCGTCGCAATTGTTGTCGATCGAGTCGCACATCTCGAGGGAGTCGGGGTGAATCGACGGATCTTTGTCGTTGCAATCTTCCGTCTCCGGGAATCCGTCTTGGTCGGCATCCAGATACGGTGATTTCGCGCGTTCACCGTCGTCATCTCCGCCACACCCAGCAGCAACGATTCCCATAAGCACTACGATTGGTCGCATGAAAACTCTCCCTCGGCACACAAGCCGGACCCGGTGAACTTACCCCCAAAACGAGAATACCGCGAGCCCCAAGGCACCGAATTCGCTATGGGGGTGTGCAACTTCCCGACCCGGTGTATGGTGATCGCGGACTTTATTGAGGTTGACCGATGCACAACGTTTCACACTCGAGCGTATCCTTGCTCCCCCGGCTTCCCCTTCTCGGGCTCGCTGCGTTGCTTGCAACAGCGCCTGCAGACGCATTCGCCCAAGGGTACTCCACCGACATCGAGATCGTGCGCCCGACCTTCTCCCACAAGGGGCTGCCCGGCATCGATACGCCGCTGTTCGCGGCCCAGCCGACCATGCGCTTGGGGCTTCTCACCCAGTACGAGCGCGACCCGCTCATCTTGTACCAGTTCGGCGAAGAACTCGGCGGCGAAGGCAACGGCGCGGTCATCAAACACCGAAACGCCGCAGCCCTCGGGATCTCGTACGACTTTTCCCCGGCGGTCGGCGCGCGCCTCATTCTCCCGATGGCTGTGCACGGAGGCTCGGCAATCCCCGAACTCGAAGCGGATGGGTTTGGCCTCGAAGATCTCAGCGTGGGCGTTCGCTTCCGCGGCTTTCAGGTCGGCGGCTTCGCACTCGGTGCTCGCGCCGACTTCACCGCCCCAGTGGGGGCGAAGGAGTCGTTCCACGGCGAAGACGGACTTCGCACGGGTGCCGGCCTGTTGGCCAGCTTCGAGACCGGGCCGGTCGCCGTGCTGTTCGACGCCAACGTCATGACGCGGTCGACCACGGAGTTGGCGGAAGACTGGACCAACGGCACCCAACTCGCCGTCAATGCGGGCGTTCGCTATTGGGTGCTCCCCGACCGAGTGGCCGTGTGGGTTTCGGAGATCTCCCGCGGCCAGTTCAACAACTTTTACCAAGGCGGCGCGGAGAACACCGTCGAGGTGATGGGCGGCGTTCAATACCAACCCGTGAACTACGTCACCCTCCACTTGGGCGGCGGCTCGGCGTTGGCGGATGGAACCGGCGGCACGGCCCAACGCATCTTGCTGGGCGCCAAGTTCATCCCGCTTCCCCCTCCACGGCCTGACTTTGTGGTCGATGTGGAAGAAGAGCTCCCCACCGAACCGCCCCCGGATGTGGCCATCGAAGAAATTCTGACGGTCGAGAAAAAGTGGAAGGAGGGCGAACTTGCACGGGTGGAAGAAGAGGCCATCGTCATTCGCGACCCAATTCAGTTTGAGTACAACACGGCCAACATTCTCTCCGAGTCGCTGCCCACCCTGCAGTTTGTCGCAAAGCTGATGAACCAAAACGCTCGACTCGGCCACGTCGTGATCGAAGGCCACGCCTCCGAGGAAGGAACCTACATCTACAACTACGACCTCTCGATCCGACGGGCGCGGTCCATCTGGGAAGAGATCATCACTGCCGGCGTCCACCCCGCCCGCCTCTCCTACCGCGGCATGGGCGAGGTGGTGCCCCGGAAGCAAGGAACGGACGAAGCGGCGCTCGCCAAGAACCGGCGGGTCGATTTCCACATCATCCACCGCTACAGCGAGCTCGACGTGTTGCCCGAGTACCCCAGCAGCATCCGCTTGCCGTGGTCCGGACGGCCGGCAGAGGTCAAGACACCCGAAGACATCGAGCGCAAGATGCAGGAAGACATGATGCGCCGACGGCGGCAGAAAGACCTCGAGGGCCTGCAGCAGGACGCCGCACCGATCAACGTTCCCGTCCCGGCACCGATCGACGACGAGCCCGTCGAGCGCATCGAGGAGTCCGACGACGAGGCGGCGCCGGAAGACCCCAGCGAGGACCCGGTGGAAGACAGCGCCCCGGCAGGCGATTCATCGGAGACATCCACCGAATCGACGGGTAATGTGGACATACCACCGCCACCGGTCGCTCCGGCCCCTGCGCCCGGGTCGAAGTCCGCCGGAAGCGGGTCGGAGGAGTAATCGATGATCGCATCCGCTCTCGCTTTTGCCCTGTTCGCCGCCGGCACGCCGGCCCACGCCCAGTGCTACAACCGCCTGACCCAGGACCTCAACTGCAACGCCGTCGACGCGGTCGACGAAGTCGCGGTGGACCTCGAGGACCCGGTGTGCGCGGAGACCGTGGACGAGTTCGGGAACCCCTACCCCAACGCCGACTTCTACGTGGAGTACTTCGCGTTTGGCTGCGAGCACCTCACCGTGGACATGGACGTCGATGGCGACGGACTCTCTCAGGGAACGGTGACCTTTACCGACACCGATGGATTGCCATCAACCTCCATCTCGCTGGCCTGCGACAACTGCCCGGAGATTCCCAACAACGACCAGTCTGACCTGGACTGCGACTCCGTGGGCGATGTCTGCGACATCTGCCCCGAGGTCGAAAACCCGAACCAAGAGAACGCCGACTCGGACAACTACGGCGACCATTGCGACAACTGCATTTACGTCCCCAACAACAACCAATCCGACCAAGATGGCGACGGTGCGGGCGACCTGTGCGACAACTGCCCGTCGCTGCCAAACTCCCAACAGGACGCGGATGGCGACAAGGTCGGCGATGAATGCGACAACTGCCCATCGTTCGGCAACGAGTCGCAGCTGGACTCCGACGGCGACGGCATCGGGGACGTCTGCGACAACTGCTTTGAGGTCTACAACCCCTTCGTCGTCAACGATGCTGGGGAGCTCCACCAGCCGGACCAAGACTTCGACGAGATCGGCGATGAATGCGACAACTGCCCAACGCTTCGCAACTCAAGCCAGCAGGATTCCGACGGAGACGGCCTTGGCGATGCGTGCGACATCTGTCCCAACGGCTACGATGCCGAGCAAACCGACACCGACGGAGACGGTGTGGGCGATGCATGCGATGTGTGCCCGACCCTCCGCGACCCGACCCAAGACGACATCGATGCGGACGGGGTGGGCGATGCCTGTGACATCTGCCGAATCAACCCCGACCCGGGCCAACAAGACCGGGACGGCGACGGCCGCGGCGACGCGTGCGACAACTGCCCCGCGATCTACAACGTTGACCAAGCCGATGACGACGGCGACGGACTCGGCGACGCCTGCGACGGCATCCGCCAGCTCCGCGGCGCCGGCTCGCGGTGCGCAGCGGTCAGCCCAGAAACCGGGGGCTTGGGCTTGTTCGCGCTGTCCATCCTCGGCCTAATCCGCCGTCGACGCACGGAATGCACCGAGGCTCAACCATGACCCATCTGCTGACTGCCGCCCTCCTGCTCGCCTCCGCCCCCTCGCATGCCCAAGACGAAGGGTGCTTCAACCGCCTGACGCAGGACCTCAACTGCAACGTGATCGACGAAGTTGACGAAGTCCCGGTGGACCTGGACGACCCCATCTGCGTGAGCAACGTCGACGGCTTCGGCAATCCGTACCCGAATGCCGATTATTACGTCGATTACTTCGCATTCGGATGCCAAAACCCGATCGCGTGGATGGACCTCGATGGAGACGGCTTCGTTGGAAACGGCGGGATGGCCAACAACTACGGTGCGGTCACCATCTACGACACCGATGGCCTCGCTTCCACCACTCGTTCGCTGACCTGCGACAACTGCGAGGGCGCTGCCAACCCCGAGCAAGACGACGTCGATTGCGACACGGTGGGCGATGTCTGTGACAACTGTCCCGAGACCGCCAATCAGTTCCAAGAAGACGAAGACCGCGATGGGCACGGCGACTACTGCGACAACTGCTGGGACATCCCAAACCCCAACCAGGCAGACCAAGACGGTGACGACGACGGCGATGTCTGCGACAACTGCCCCACCGAGCCCAACCCAACGCAAAACGACAAAGACGGCGATGGGCTGGGGGATGCCTGCGACAACTGCCCGGAGATGGGCAACCCGGAGCAATACGATTCCGACGGCGACTCCGTCGGCGACTCCTGCGATAACTGCATCGAAATCAGCAACCCGGACCAAGCAGACATCGACTTCGATGGCACCGGCGAAGCCTGCGACATCTGCCCAGGGGTGGCAAACCAAAGTCAGATCGACACCGACCAGGACAACGTTGGGAACGAGTGCGACAACTGCATGAACGACTACAACCCCGACCAAGCCGATGCAGACGGTGACGGGGTTGGCGACACCTGCGATGGGTGCCCCAACATCAGCGACGGCGACCAGTTCGACGAAGACGGCGATGGCATCGGTGACGTCTGCGACGTGTGCCGCTTGGTCCCCAACGCCAACCAGCAAGACCGCGATGCCGACGGTCACGGGGACCTGTGCGACAACTGCCCAGCCGTGGCGAACGCCGACCAAGCCGACAAAGACCAGAACGGGGTCGGCGATGTCTGCGACGGCGGCCGCCAGCTCCGCGGAGCCGGCTCACGGTGCGCCACGGCCGGTCCAGCTGCCGCCGGAGCCGCCGCGATGACCCTCGCCATTGTCGGGCTGTTCCGACGTCGCCGCGACGCCTGATCTTCGGTTAAGCCTCTCCGATGCAAGAACTTCAAGATCTGTTCATCGGCATCGCGGGAATGATCGGCGCCGGCAAGTCGACCCTCGCCCGGAGCCTCGGCGAGCACCTCGACCTGCCGGTGTACTACGAACCTGTGCAAGACAATGCCTACCTGGCCGACTTTTATCGCGACACCAAGCGCTACAGCTTTGCCACGCAAATTTACCTGCTGAACCGTCGCTTCCAGCAGCATCAAGAAATCATCTGGCGCGGTGGGGGCGGCGTTCAAGACCGCACCATCTACGAAGATTCCGTGTTCGCCAAGATGCTCGTGAAGCTCGATTTGATGGACCAGCGTGACTACGACACTTACCTCTCGTTGTTCCGCCACATGTCCAACTTCATGTGCCGCCCGAGCGTGATCATCTACTTGGACGTGAAGCCCGAGCGGTCGATGGAGCGGATTGAGGAGCGCAGCCGCGACGTCGAGAGTGGCATCTCACTCGAGTACCTGAGTGCGCTGTACCAGGGTTACGAAGAGTTTGTGTCGGAGATCTCCCGAACCATTCCAGTGATTCGCGTGGATTGGGACCGATTCCGGAGCGTCGACGACATTGCCGCCCGAATTCAAGAAGAGTACTTGCGCGGCAGCTTCCTGCGCGAGGTCGGCTGGGAAGCGACCAAAAGCTGATCAGTCCCGTTCGGCTTTTCGTTCGCGCCCAAGCAAGTCTCGGAGGACTTCGGGCACCGGTTTGTCCTCGAACAGCATGCGGTACATCTCTTCGGTGATGGGCATGTCCACGCCGGCCGCGCGGCCCAGGTTTCGTGCGCTTCGAGTGGTCATTACACCCTCGGCCACCTGGCCCAGCTCCGCCAGAATGTCGTCCAAACTCCGGCCTGCACCAAGTCCGAGTCCGACCCGGCGATTTCGGCTCAGGTCGCCGGTGCACGTCAACACCAAGTCGCCCATGCCCGCCAAGCCCGCCAAGGTCAGCGGATTCGCGCCACGGTGAACCGCAAGGCGACCGATCTCCGCCAGGCCACGGGTGATCAAGGCCGCGCGCGCGTTGAGTCCCGCGCCGATCCCGTCGGCCACCCCAGTGGCGATCGCGATCACGTTCTTCAGCGCGCCCCCAAGCTCGGCACCGACCACGTCATCGGTGTGGTACGCCCGAAAGGCACCCCCATGAAACGCCTCCGCCACCACGTCGGCCGCCGCCGCATCGTGACTGGCGACGACCACTGCGGTCGGTCGGCCTTCGGCAACCTCGCGCGCGAAGCTCGGTCCGGCCAGCGCGCAGATGCGGCCGTGGAGCGTCGCGGGAAGCACCTCCTCCATCACTTCGGCCATCGTGAGCAACGTCCCGTTTTCAACGCCCTTGCTCGCACAACAGACCACCGCGTCCGCATCAATCAATGGGCCAGCCGCCTGCATCACGCCGCGAAGGTGTTGGCTGGGCACCGCAACGACCACCACAGCGGCGCCGCGAAGCACGGCCGGCAGGTCGGCCGAAAACACCATCCCATCCGGTACAGGAATCCCCGGCAGATACCGCGAGTTCTCGCGGGTTTGCTCGATCCTGCGGGCCGCCTCTTCGGAGCGTGCCCACACCCAAACGTCATCGCCCGACCGGGCCAACTGAATGGCCAGCGCCGTTCCCCACGATCCAGATCCCAGTACTGCGCAGCGCATTCATGCTCCCTGGATTCGTGCGCACTCCGCGCGCCTACTCCGCTTCTTCCCAGTGCTCAAAGAAATCAACCCGATGCCGATCCGTGCTCGCTCGGCGTGCGCGGGGCCGGGCCCATTCCCGCAGCTGTTTGATGTGGTCGTCCATCGTGACGGCCAGCGGTACGGTGTCCCGCGCGGCTTCCACGAGGTCCTCGAAGCACAGCGTCCGCTGGTCCGAAAACGCCTGAAAGAGTGCGGATACCACCACCTGCTCGAGCTCGGCACCCGAGAACCGCTCGGTCTCTTCGGCGACTTGGGTGAGGTCGAACGCGTGCGGATCCCGGTCCCGGATTTTCAGGTGAATCTCCAGAATCTGCAGTCGTTCGTGCACGTCGGGCAGGTCCACAAAAAAGATGTCATCGAAGCGACCTTTTCGCATCAACTCGGGCGGAAGCGCCCGAACATCATTCGCAGTGGCCACGACAAACACGGGGGACTGCTTCTCCTGCATCCAGGTCAAAAAGGTCCCGAACGACTGCCCACCGCCCTGCTCGCTCATGGACATGAACCCCTTCTCCAACTCATCAATCCAGAGCACGACCGGTGCCAGCCGCTCCGCGATCCGAATCGTTGCGCGCAAGCTCTCGTCCTCACTCCGCGCACCCGAAAACACGGCCGCGACGTCCAACCGAAGCAATGGCATCTTCCAGAGATCGGCCACAGCCTTGGCCATCAGGGACTTGCCACACCCCTGGACACCCAGCAGGAACAGCCCCTTGGGCTGCGGGAGACCAAACTGCCGCGCGTCGTCACTGAACCCGCGTCCGCGCCGTTCCAGCCAGTCTTTGAGGCTGTCCATCCCGCCGACGTGCGCCACGCTGCCGCCACCTTCCCAAAACTCCAGGTACCGACTGCGGCGAATGACCTGCCGTTTTTCTTCCACGAGCGCGGCCAAGTCGGCCTCCGAGAAGCCGCCGCTCGCCATCATGATGCGCGCGAGGAGCCGCTTGATTTCACGCTCGGTCAGCCCCAAACAGCCATCGACAAACCGCCAAAACCGGTCCGTGGGCACATCGATCTTCTGTGCCTTCAGCAGCGCCGCCAGGAGCTTGCCCACGTCTTCGCGGCCCGGCAAGGGAATGTCGATCACGGTGACCTCTTTCTCCAAAGCGGCCGGAACCATGGCGTCGATGCCAACCATGAACACGGTCTGCTGACGGGGCCCCACAATGCCCGCGAGGTCGCGGAGGAGGCGCAGCACCTCGGGGTCGCCCCACCACTGCGCCAAGTCGATCAAGACGAAGAAGGCCGGCTCTTCGACCTCCATCAACGCTCCCAAGGCGTGGGCCACCTCAATGGTCCCGTCGATCGGACCATCCGGCCCGGACAAGCCCGACGTCGCGCGCCAGGTGTAGAGGGGCCGATCTTCATCGGTCGACAACCGCCCAAGGGAGCGCTCCACCCGCTGTTCCTCGTGGGTAACCAGCTGCAGCACCGGGTAGCGGGCCCGCACCAACGTGCGGATTCGGTCCAATACGTCTCGCATACCCAGAGGCTACCACCGTCGGAGGGCTCATGGGTTGGGTGGGGCGGATCCGCTATCCTAAGAAGCGATGCCGTCTCGATTTCAGCCCCTGCTCCTCTTTGCCCTCGGTTTGGCCTTCGGCGCCGTATTTGCCGCGCCGGTGGCCTCCGCATTGTCGAGTCAGGCCCTCGGCGCAGAGTGCGGTCCGGCGAGCCAAGAGTTGTGGGCCTTGTGGCATTCCATTGCCGATTCGTCGGCGGGCGGCCTCGGCTTCCCAGGTCTGGACGCCCTGCCCACAATCGCGGCACCCACCATCTGGATTGCATCACAGGCTTTGGCGCAAGTGGGCATCGAACCCATCGCAAGCTGGAACGCGCTCTTCGGGGTGGCCTATGTGGTGCTGACCCTGGGGTGCATCTCGTTGGGGCGGCGCATCAGCCCCAACTCGCCCTTCATTGCGCAACTCGCGCTCTTGATCGCGGTCGTGGGGTGCGCGTCGTGGTCGCCGCTCCTGCGGCAGGTGGGAGCCAGCGTCATCCCCATGATGCTCGTTCCGATGGTGTTGGCACAGGTCCATGCGTGGATGCAGCCCGACGCACACTGGCGACACGGCGTCGCCGCAGCCGCACTGTTTGTGGCGGCGTGCTTGGGCTCGTGGGGAACATCGGCCTTGGTGATGCTGATGACCCCCACGTTCGCCGTCGTCTTGGGCCAACGCATCGAGGGCCATCAGGCCAGACGCCGCATTGCCGGCGCACTCGCTCCCGGACTCGCAGCCGGATGCATCCACGTCGCCCTCACCCACACCGAAATTCGCCCCTTGGTTGTCGATGCGGCGGCCCTTGGACCGGCATGGATGACCTACGCCAAGGGCGCCCTGGTCCTGCCGGCCACGGCCGCCGTTGCGCTGCCGTCGCTTGGGATCTTGTTGCTGGCACTGGCGGGAATCGCCAGCCGCCCCCACATCACCGTCGGATGGCTCCTGACCGCGACCTGGGGCATCCTGCTGGCTGCAGCCACCACCTCACCCGCACTGCCCGTCGTTCACTTGGCCGATGCCTTTCCCCCGTTGGCTGAAATGGAGGCCTGGTGGGCCGTGGCACCCCTTGTATCCATCCCACTGGGAATCGCGGCCATGCGCGGCGTCGAAGCCCTGCATCGTGCGCAACGGGACACGCTGGCGATGGGGGTGCTTGCCCTGGCATTGCTCGACCAGACCATTCCCTTGCTCACGCCGACCGGGCCCCAACGGTTCAGTGTCGCGCCACCGGCATCGCTGGTCGAGGCGCTTCGTGCGCTGCCCAACGGCGGCGTCTTGCAGCTGCCGCAGACGCCCCTCGATTGCGCGCAGCAAGACAAACTGCGCCTGTGGCAACCCATCATCGGCCGCCCCGTGTCCACCGCAGCATGGAACGGGTCCGATGGGGCCGAGCCGGTGAGCTACATCGCGCGGCTCGCCCGCGAGCTGGCGACCGCGCCGCCCCGACGCGCCAGTCACGAGGCTGCGCTTGGACCGCCCACCTTTCAATGCGCCGTCCAGGACATCTTCACGTTGAGGGACATCGGATTTGCCGCCGTCACCATGGACAAGTCCGCAGAGGCACACCCGGCACTCATGGAGGGCCTGCGCATGGTGCTGGGTGAGCCCGCCGCTGAAGATGCCCTCATGGCCGTATGGAGCCTGGTTGATGCGGAGCCGGGCGATCGGGGCACGCCGTGTCCGCTGCCGCCTCGCTGATCAGACCAGGTCGCTGAAACGGTCTTTGTGGTGGTGAAAGATCGAGTACCCAATCACCAGGCAAATCACCGAGACGATGACCGACAAGATCAACGAGTGCGGGTGCGGAAACCGATGGTTCAACATCAGCTCTTGCACCACACCCACCAGGTGCGCCATGGGGTTGAGTTGCAACACCAGCTTGAACTGCTGCGGATACACGCTCGCCGGGTAGAAGATGGGCGTCATGAACATGCCCAACAACAGCACGCTTCGGAGCCAATGAATCGTGTCGCGGAAGTACACGTTCATGGTGGCAAACACCAAGCCCAATCCCAGGACCAACATGGTCTGCACGGCAACCACCACTGGAACCAACGCCAGGTGCCAGCTCAGGCCGTGACCAAGAGCAATCGCGGCCACGCACAACACGCCCAGCCGGATGAACTGATTCAACACCGCGCTCGCGATCAGGTGAGCGGGCAGGATCACCGCGGGAAAGTTCAGCTTCTGAATCAGATGCGCGTGGGCACGAATCGACGTGGTTGCGCTCTGCAGACCCTCGGCGAATGCCATCCAGGTCACCATGCCCGCAAACAAGAACAGCGCGTAGTTCGACCACCCGCCCGCGGGATGAAACTTCACGCCAATCAGAACGTGGAAGACAAACGTGTAGGTGACCAACTCGAGCAGCGGGGTGATGACTGTCCAAAAGAACCCGATGGTGCTGCCCGTGTACCGATGACGCAGGTCCTTCAGCACGAAGGTCCACATCAGCCGTCGGTGCGTCCAGAGCTGACCCAGCCCACCGCCAAACTGTTGACCACTGGCGGGACCGGTCCGGTACACGGTCTCGGTTTCATGGGTGCGGCTCGTCAGCATGGTTGTAGGTTATCCCGTCGGGTCAATGGACCGAAACCGTTCCGTCAGTCCGCCACCACGTCCAGGGGCGCGCACATGCGGGCGATGAACTCCATCTCGGGCTCCAGTTCCTCGATTGTCCACCCCATGGCCTTGGTCACATCCGCCACCGTTGGAACAAAGTTCAAGGGACTCAACCGGCGCTTCATGGCGAACGAGTGGTGCGCAAACGGCAAATTCCGGGCGATGCTCGATCGCAAGATCTGCTGCACCGGCAGGAAAATTGGGCTGCGGGCTCGGGGAGCGAAACAATCCATCGACAAGATGAACGGGTTGCGCCGGACGATCCGGCCGGCCATCACTTCGGCGTAGGCCGGCTTGCACGGGAGGTTGTTGACCACGCCGCCTTCCAGCAGCCGGGTGATGCCGGTCTGACCGTACAAGGTGTCCAACAAGCGGCGCATGCGTTCGTCGTCGCGGTAGATGTCGTAGTGCAACATCCCGGGGATTGCACTCGAGAAGCCGACTGCATCAATGACATCGGCTTCCTTGGTCGCTTGGTCCGCACCGAACACGATTTCCCGAAGCGCCTCGGGGGTGCTCATCATCTCCTTGACGATGCCCGCGATTCGACCGACTCGGGAGAAGCGCGAACGACGGAAGACGCTTCCGGGACCCACATAGTCGTCCATGAAGTGCTCGTAGTAGTCCAAGTCGTGCTTGAGTCCGTCCACCGTGATTCCGGTGACGACCACCAACATCGGCAGCTCGAGATCGGCCAAGGTCATTGGGCTGCCGTCCGGATTTTCAAACAAGTGACCAATCGCCGCGCGCAGGTACAAGCGAAGGGTGGCGGGAACCCCGTACCGACTGTCCAGGTCCAGCACCCGAAAGACCTTCTGCCACGACAAGCTCTCCGCGGCCGCCACCATCGGCGCCAGGTCGAACCGACGGGTGCGCGCACGGAAGAGCCCCAGCAGCGCACCCATCGACGTTCCGGCGATCAACTCCGGCTGCAATCCGTAGCGATTGAGCAGGGTGTAGCCGCCCGGATAGCCGTAGCCCGAGCCCCCTCCCCCACCGAGCACGACCACCAACTGGCGCTGAGTGACCTCGTTTTCCAGGCTCTCGCGGTCCAGCACGCCGTCTTCGATGAGCCGGTTCCGGGCGCGCAGGGTCCGCTCGACAAGCGGACCCACCGCGTTGCCGGCGCCATGGACCCCATTGAGCTCGCCCTCGAGGTGGGGCTTGAGGCCCTCGAGCACCCGCCAACGGTGCGGGGCCAAGCGCTCGGCGAGCGAGACCGTCTCGCCGTCGGCACGCGTGACATCGGTCATCTTGGCAAACGAAAGCACGTACCGAAGCCGATTCATCACATCCGGACTCACCGTTCCCGGGCGGTCGAGGTCTCGACGGACCAGCGATGCCTCCAGCGCTTCGATGGGGGCGCGCAATTCAAGATGGTGGTCGGCGTTCACAGTACGGAGACGTAACCGACTACACCGACCAAAGACCGCTCAAGTCCGTTTCCGGGTTTGCGCTGCGGACCGCCGCCCATTCCGGCGGGAAAAACGCTTGATACTCCCGCAACAAGAACCGCCGCCCCACCAAGACAATCGCACCGATGTCATCGGGCGTTCGAATGACCCGACCCGCCGCTTGCACCACCCGGGCCATCCCCGGAACTTGGTAGGCGTACCGAAAGCCGTGGCCGTGCAATTCCTGAAACCAAGCACTCATGAGCTTGCGCTCCAGACCCACGGCGGGCAGGGCGGGGCCCACGATGACGGCAGCCAACAGCCCCGCACCGGGCAGGTCGATGCCCTCCGAGAAAATCCCTCCGAGCACGCCCATGAGCACATGGTTTTCGCCCTTCTGGAGGGTCTGAATCACCCGCGCGCGATCGGCTTCGTCCATGCTCCGCTCTTGAAAAATCATGGGCCTCCCCGTGAGCCCCATCTCGGCGGCGACCGCGTCTCGGAGCGCAAAACTGGAGAAGAACACCGCCACGTTTCCCGGGACGGCGCGAATGGTGGACTCGACATGAGCGGCGATCGCGGCCTTGTCCCGAGCGCGTTTTTTGTACTCCGTGGACACATCGGGCACGACCAGCACTTTTCGGTGCTCCGGCGGAAACGGGCTATCGAACTCGGCCGCGACGAGGCGATTGTCTTCCAACCCGAGCATGGAGGCGTAGAAGTCGACCGGTCGAAGCGTGGCACTCATGATGACCGACGCCGATGCATCGCCAAAGGTGGGCGACAACACCGGTGCCGGGTCGCGGCAGAGCAGTTGAAGCCCCGCTGGCTCCTGTCCGGTGGATGCGCGCCAGATGACCACCGTCTCGTCGCCGGCCCCATCCAACGTGGCGCGCATCCGGCTGACCGCACGGCCCATATCCAAAAAGGGATCCCCCTCTTCGAAGGGCGGTTGTTCGGATTTGAGCAACGCGTAGTCCATGCTCATGTCATCGAATCGCGCGGCGAAGCGCTGCACGTCTCGTGCGTTCAGCCCTTCTTCCAGCGGGTACGCCACGGCACCCGCTCCGTCGATGGGCTCCAGGTGGGCATCGAGCCAGTCGAGGATGTCAGCGGCCAGCTCGGCCGGCCCGTGGTACTCCGGCCGCGTCGCCAGTTCATCGGCCACCGTCTCGACCGTGGCGCGATTCAACCGCGGGCTGGCGTAGCCGCGGGCGCGTTCGGGCAGGTTGTGGGCCTCGTCCACAATGACAATCCAGTCGCCCGGGGCATCCGCGATCGGTCCAATCTTGCGGCTGGGATCGAAGGCGTAGTTGTAGTCGCCAACGATGATGTCGGCCTCCCGCGCCATCTCCATGGCCAATGCAAAGGGGCAGACTGTGTGCGTCGTTGCCTGCTCTTCGAGATCGTCGGGGCTTGGGACCCGCATCACACCGCCCGCTTCTCGCCACAGCGCCTCGTGCACGCGATTCGCGCGGACGCGGTCGTGGTGCCCGTTGGCAAACGGGCAGCAATCCGGACGGCACGCGACCACCTCGTTCAAGCACGCTTTTTCCCGGGCCCGGATGCTGATCGCCCGAACGGGCAAGCCGTTCTCGGCCATTCGCCGCACCGTGTCTTCCACAATCGCCTGTTGGGTCGTCCGCGCGGTCGCGAAGAAGACGCGGCGGTCGGTGCGGTAGGCGGCGGTCAACGCGCCGTAGAGCACCGCGGCCGTCTTTCCGAGCCCCGTGGGCGCGTTCAGCAGCAGGTGGCCATCGCGCTCAACGGCTTCGAGAACCTCGGTGGCCAGGGTCTCTTGGTGCGGACGCCATTCATCATGGGCAAAGCCGACCACGGCACTGCGCCGGCGGTCCATCCACGCAAGGTGCGCCTCACGCTTTTCGAGCACCCACCGCAGCTGGGCCGCCAGAAAGTCCCCAAAGTGCGGGTCGGGCGCAACTTGAATCAGGTGCTGGGTCCCGTCGCGGACCGAGATGATGATGAGCCGTCCCATCGCTCGCTGACCGCGAGACTCCAGGGCGTGGAGGTACATGCGCAGCTGCAGCGCCGCTTCCGGCATGTCCGCCGGGCCAAATCGCGCGAGCCGATCGTAGCCAAGCACCGACGACTTGACCTCTTCGACAACCCAGTGGTCGCCCTCGCGGCTCAGCCCGTCCATGCGACCGGTGATGGTGACTTCCCACCCGTCCACCAGCAACTGGTGCTTGACCTGAACCTCGGCCTCAAACTCGTCGTCTTGGTCGTGCCGCACCGCTTGGTAGGTGCGATGGGCGGCCACGCCGGCCGCCATTCGTGACCGCCCGCTCCAGCCGAGCGCCATGTTCAGGCTGCCGCTTGGGGGCCCCACGGCCACCACGTCGTGCACCGACATCTTCAATGTCCGCTCGGCGTCGTTGAATCGCAGCACAGGTCGTTCCGTTCGTCGGGGTGTCCCTCTGCCCTTAACCGAGGGCAAGAACCGATCGAGCGGGCTAAGGGCGACTCCCGGGAGGTACCAATGACGGCATCGAATACTGCATGGGCATCGCTCACCGAGCGCGTGACCGAACTCGAAGCACTGGGGGGCGTCGTCCAGTTGCTCGAGTGGGATCAACAAACCATGATGCCTTCGGGCGGCGGGCCGCAACGGGGCACGCAACTCTCCACCCTCACGGGCCTGATGCACGATCGGTTGGCCGACCCCCAAGTTGGCGACTGGCTGGCGGTGCTGGCCGACGAATCCGACCCGGTTCGCGCCGCTGCGGTGCGCAACATTCAGCGGGATCACTCGCGGGCAGTCAAAGTCCCCACCCGCCTCGTGGCCGACCTGGCCAAAGCGAGCAACGACGGCTTCGCCGCGTGGATGAAGGCCCGCGAAGCCAATGACTTCGGCCCCTTCCGCGATGCACTCGCCACCCTGATTGGGCTCCGTCAAGAAGAGATTGCCGCCCTCGGACCCGCGGACCACCCCTACGACACCCTCCTCGACCAGTACGATCCGGGCACCACGACCGCCCAACTGGTGCCGATGTTCGCGCGGCTCCGCACCGAGCTGGCCGCCTTCATCGCCGAGGTCGGTGACCGGCCCGGTCCGGCGGCGGTTCAAGGCGAATGGGACCTGGCCGGCCAAACCCGGCTGAGCAACGCCGTGATCGAAGCCATGGGATTCCGCATGAACGACGGGCGACTCGATGCGAGCGAACACCCCTTCACCGTCGGAATGGGCACGGGCGATGTCCGCTTGACCACTCACTTGTATGCGGACGACCTGCTCGGCGGGCTGACGGGCACGGTCCACGAGGCCGGGCACGGCATGTACGAACAAGGGCTGCCCGTCCGCCACGCCGGCACGGGCCTGGCGACCGCGGCGGGCATGGGCCTGCACGAAAGCCAGAGCCGATTTTGGGAAAACGTGATCGGCCGGTCGCTTCCGTTCTTTGAGTGGTTGGTCCCCCGCATCAACGCCGAGTGGCCAGGCTCAGCGCACACCGCGGCCGACTGGTTCGGCCACGCCAATCGCGTCGAACGCTCGTTCATCCGCGTGCAAGCCGACGAAGCCACCTACAACCTCCACATCATCATTCGGTTCGAACTGGAGCTGAAGCTGCTGAGCGGTGAGCTGTCGGTGGACGAGTTGCCCGCCGCTTGGAACGCGGCCTACACCGAACTGCTGGGCATCACCCCCGAATCGGCAAACGAAGGCGTGCTCCAAGACGTCCACTGGTCGAATGGACTGTTCGGATACTTCCCGGCCTACACCATCGGGAACCTGTACGCGTCAGCGTTCCGGTACCAAATGGAGGCAGACCTCCCCGCCATGTGGGAGGACGTGGCCGCCGGCGAGTTTTCGGCGATCCTGGACTGGATGCGCACCCGGGTCCACGACCACGGCCACACCATGGACGGTCCCGAGATCTTTGCAAATGCGGTCGGCGACCGAGACCCGGTCGCCGACCTGATGACGCACCTGCGGGGCCGTCAGGGCGCGTTGTACGGCATTTAGGCGCCGAGCGCCGCCTCGATGGCGGTGCGCAACGACGCGTCACCCGGCGATGTGGTCGAACGGTACCGGTCGATCACCGAGCCGTCGCGCCCAACCAGCACTTTCTCGAAGTTCCACATGACCGGGCCCTTGCCCTTCAAAAGGTGTGCATACAGCGCGCTGCGGCTCGACCCGTTGACGTTTTGCTTCTCCAACATTGGAAAGTCCACGCCGTAGTTCATGCGGCAAAAGCTGGCGATCTCCTCGGCCTTGCCCGGCTCCTGCGACCCGAACTGGTTGCAGGGAACACCGACCACCACGAGGCCCTTGTCCTTGTACTCGGTCCAGAGCTTCTGCAGCCCGTCATACTGGGTGGTGAACCCGCACCGACTCGCCACGTTGACAAACAACACCACCTTGCCCGACCAATCCGCGGTCTGGATGGCGTCTCCGTTCAAGGCGGTCACTGTGCCCGGCATGGCCGAGGCCGTGGCCTCGCCGGACCCAAAAACCATCGAAAGCATCAGCATCACTCCTGTGAAAAATTTCATCGTTGTCCCCCATTTCGTCCAAAACGAACGCTGTGCCCATTCGGCATAGCACACTCGAAACCCCCGACGGCAGTGGTACAATCCACAGCGCATCCAGGACCGCCATGATCACCGTTGTTTTCGCCGCACTGTTCGCCTCCGTTTCCGCCTCTGCCGACACCGGCACGCCGTGCCTGGATGCGAGCGACGTCTGCACAGGAGCGGCCCCCGCAGCCGATGCCTGCGCCATCTCCACCGACATCGTGGTTCCCTCCGGGTGCGATCTCGACCTCAGCGAATACGACGTCTCGATCACCGCTTCTGGGTCCGTCACCATGAGCGATGACATGACCCTCAGGGCCAACACCCTGGTGATGGCCAGCCGGCCCGGCGGCGACCGCTCGGCAGGCCTTCGCGCCAACTGTGGACCGGAATCATGCGGCGAGTTGCACATCGACGCCCAGTACAATGTGACCCTCGTGAAAATCGACCTATCTGGGGGGCCTCTCGGGCGAGAGGGTTCGTCCCTGCGCATTAACGCAAACGGTGACGTCTTCTTGGCCGACGACGTTTTGATCGGGGGTCACGGTAACGATGGAAAGGGCGGCGACCTGTTCATCGAGGCACCGAAGATCTTCGTCAATGCACTCATCGATTCATCCGGCAAGCAGGCCGGGTTGACCGCGTACAACGGTGGAACCGCGGGAAGCATCACCCTCCACGCGACCAACTTGATTGACATCCAAGAAAACGGCGACATCCGCGCAAATGGGAAAACACCGGGGAAAATCAAGGTCATCGCCGCGACGTCGATCA
>JAYZVA010000157.1:0-7158 GCA_036156175.1 Myxococcota bacterium | reverse complement strand
ATCCGCATCCGCGTCGGCATCCGCATCCGCGTCGGCATCCGCATCCGCGTCGGCATCCGCATCCGCGTCGGCATCCGCATCCGCGTCGGCATCCGCATCCGCGTCCTCGATGGGCACGGTGTTGGATTCCACACCACCGGTGTCAACGCTCGATTTTTCCGCGCAGCCCAAGGCCGCCACAACCGTCCACATCACTACTCGCATGGGTCCTCTCCGTCGGTGCTGTGTAGACCGCCGAGCATCAATCGTCCATCGTGATGACGCGGAATAATTGGGGCTTGCATCCACCCCAACCGACACACACGATGGATCCCGGTGAACTCAGCCTGCTCGGCATCGGTGCCCAGTGTCGACAACCACGGCGTCCATTTGGCCAATGTTGCCGCCAACTCCTCGCGACCGGCCACCGGATGAATGGAGGCCATTCGGGGCAAGGAAAGGGGTCGGAAGTGGGTTGCCGGTGTAACGGTGACGGCCCAGGACGACCCTTCCCAGGCCTCGCCGACGATGCGGGCCAATCCCATTCGCCGGCGCCACTCGGGTCCCAATGAGGAATCGACGGCGCCGCGTGGCCAACGAGTTTCTGCGCGTTGCAGCGCGTCCGCCACGGCTGAACCCAATGCCGAAGGATCGCTGCTGCAGAATGTGGCGACGGGTGCCATGCATCCTCGTCCATCGTAGCGCACGAGGTCCATGGCCAACGCCCCCGCCGCCACAGCGGGGTCTCCGGTCACAAACGCCACGCTGAATTTGTGGCCGTAAGCCACCACCGTCGCATCCCGATTCTGCTCCCGAATGGCCGCCACCGACGCATCGTCGCCGAAGGCCAACACCGCATCGACCGACGGCATGTTCCGATCGGTGGACCAGGTCACGTCGAAGCCCTCGTCGCAAAAAATCTCGGCCATGCATCGCACAAAGGCGGGATCGCGGCTGGGCGCCTTCAGGTGGACCGACGCACCGGCGGCCGCGGCAATGGCTGTCCACTCGATCGGCGTGGTGAACACCCCGTATGGCACAACGATCGCGACCGATGACGGAACCGGCATGGCCGCGGCACAGGCGGCGGACAAGCTCTCGCGATTCAGCGGTCGGATGGCTTGATGCAGACAAGCCTGCGCATTCTCCGGACTGAGGCCCTGGCCAAGGAGCGATGCATCCTGGGCTCTCAGTCGCGCCAATGCGGCAATCGCAGCGTCAAGCATTGGCTTCCTCCACTGTGAGGCTGCACCCGCGGGGAACGGCACCCTCCAAGCGCCCTTCCAGCACCACGCGCCCGTCTGCCTGGACCGTCCCCACGTCCGCCGTCTCGATCGCGAGCACGGTCTGGTGATTCGCAAGGTCGAAGAACCGCAGGACCCCGCGGGTCGCCGGCTCGCCCGTCCACGGATCCACGGCCAACACCCGCATCCAAGGCGGAGGCACAAAGGCCGTCCCAGCCGGCACCGCCCACAACTGACTGGCCAACTCACTCATGCCGTATTCGCCCACCACCCGGGAACCGGGAAACTGGCGTTGAAGACGCGCGTGCAGCACATCGGGTGGCACGACGCGACGGCGCCCCTTGAAACCACCGGTCACCATGACCACAGACCCGGCGGGAAGTGCGAGGGGTTCGTGACCCGCATCGAGCAGGTCGGCGAGCGCAAAGGCGGTTCCGGGGACAAACAGTGCGCCGGGTTCTGCAGCAGCATCTCGGAGCGATGCCCACCCGCCCGACGCATCCACGCCCGAACCGGCGTCGAACCAATTCGGCATATCGGGCACAAACGAGGCACACATGTGGCCCAGCGAGCTGTCCGCAGCCGTGGGCACAAACGAGACGCCCCGGTCCGGGATGACACCCAAGCACGCACGCGCATGCGTTCGCGCCGCCAGGTCATAGACGTCGACATCCTTCAGTTGGATGCACCCCCGTGTTCCCGAGGTGGTGCCGCTGGTTCGAAAGGTCACCGTGGCCGAGGATGGCGGAAAGCAGGTCAGCGACGCGTCTTGAAACAAGGCAGTTGGAACGGCTGGGATTCGCGTCCAATGGTCCACCTCGATGGCGCCGCAAAAGCGGTCGTACTCGGGATTGTTGGAACGCTGCCATCGATGCAATGCGAGCGCCAAGGATTCAAAGTCACCGCCACTGCGGATGAACTCGACGATGCGATCTTTCACGCGACGACCTCGTCGAAGGCCTGCAAAAAAGCCTCGAGTTGCGTCCGGGCGATGGTCAACGGTGGGGTCACAGCCAGAACTTCGGCCTGTTCCCCCGAAGGCAGCGCGATGTACCCCCGCTGCAACAATGCCCGGCTTGCCGCCAAGGTGTCCGGCAACTCCACACCAAGCATGAGGCCTCGCCCCCGCACTCGGTGGCCCCGTGCGACCAACTGCGCCCGAAGCCACTCGCCCGTCGGGGTGACCGAAGGCACCACTGTCTCCAGTTCCCGGATGCATGCCAGCGCCATGGCGCACCCTACGGGGTGACCCAAGAACGTCTGCGTGTGAATTGCCTGTCCTTCGGATGCGCCCCACGCATCCATGGCTTCAGCGGTTCCAATGGCCACGGAGATGGGAAACCCACCGGCCATTCCCTTGCCCAACACCAACACATCGGGGCGCACCGCCTCGTCTTGGTAGGCAAACCAATCTCCGGTGCGACCAAAGCCGGTGTACACTTCGTCGAACACCAAGACCGCGCCGGCCGATCGAGCCTTGTCCGCCAACGCTCCAAGCCATCCGGCGGGCGGCACCCGAATGCCGCCGCGGCCCTGCACGGGCTCAACAATGACGGTACCGATGCCACTCAAGTCCGGCACCTCGCCACCAAACTCTGCCCACTGAACGTGCGAACCCAGTTGCTGCTCAAACGGCTGGCGAAAGGCCGATCGGTTGTACGCAGAGACCGACAAAGCGCCGTAGCTGAGGCCGTGGTACCCCCCCGAAAACGCCATCACAGACGACCGACCGCTCAACATTCGTCCCGTCTTCAGGGCGGCTTCGACCCCATCGGAACCGCTGCTGCCCAAGATCGCGCGGTCGAGGCCGGTCAACTCGGCCAGTCGTTCCAGGAGCACAATGCGGTTGGTGTCGGGGAATGCATCCCCCATCACGTGCGTCAACCGATTCAACTGGGCGGCAGCCGCGGCCACAACGGCGGGGTTTCGATGCCCGACGCTGGCGACGCCGAAACCGGCGGTGAGGTCCACGAAGCGATTACCATCCACATCCCAGACGTTTGCTCCCAGCGCCCGATCCCACACGATGGGGTCGTCCGTCTGGGTACCCAGCGCCGACGCCCGCCGAGCGCGTCGCGCCGTGATCGCGGGGCATTCTCGTTCCGCCAGCCGGTCCACCCAGCTGCAGCTGATGGGCCCCGGCACTGCCGTGACCACCCGGGGATGTTCGGTGCCGTCGCTCATTGGGATCGCCTCGGTTCAGGCCCTTCCGATATCCCGTCACTGGAGTATGGTGAAGGGGAACAATGGGTTGATTGGTGATCATCGAACTACAGCGTCCGGGCTACATCCAACGCATCTTGTACGAGGAGTTTGAAGGTCGGGTGCGCGACGGCGAAATCCCGCCGAGCCTTCCCATTCGGTTTGATGCCGTCACCGGCGAGGATTTCGTCCCGGCCGGAGAACTTGAGTTTTACCGAGAACTGGTCAACCCAGGGCGCCGGCAGTTCCGCGAACAACTGACCCGGCGGGGAATTCCACTGGCAACCGCGATCTTGGTCGGCATTCAGATCCGCATCTACTTGGCGAGCTGGGCGCCCGGCGTCGAAGACGCGCTCCAGCGCGACTTCACCAACTGGGCGCCAGCGGTCTTGGAACGCGGCCAGGTGCATCGACTGTGGAGCTACGGCCTGCTCCACATCGGTTTCACCCACCTGCTGTTCAATCTGACCTTTCTGGCCTACACGGGCTACAACCTCGAACGCGCCCTTGGACGCCTGAACCTGCTCCTGCTGTACTTTGGCAGCGTGTTTGCAGGGGGCACTCTGAGCATCATGATGGCGCCCGAACGCCCAAGCTTGGGTGCGTCGGGCGGTGACTTTGGCCTGATCGCCGCCGCAGTCGTGTTTGGCTGGAAACACTGGGATGACATTCCCCGAGCTGCGCGAACCAAATTCGGATGGGCCCTCGTCCCGTACCTCGGGTTCTCCCTGATCAGCGGGCTGACTTCGGAGAACATCGACAACTGGGGACACCTCGGGGGCTTGCTTGCGGGTGCGGCGATGATGACCGTCCTTTCCCCCGAGACGTCGATGCCGAACGTCCGGCGAAACCGCCGTGTTCGATGGTCCACCACCGCGTTGATGGGCATCATTGCCGCGAGCCTCTGGGTCCGAGGAGATGCGCTCATTGGGTTCCAGCCACGCGATGACGAAAACTGGTCGGTGCCGGTACCGGAGTACTGGCGGGAAGGATGGACGTTTACGGGCGATCGCGGTTGGTTCTCGCCCATTGGCGATGCCACAATGGTGGTCGCGAGAACCGTGCACGATCGGCCGATTGCACCCCTCGAGGCTGCCCGGCAGTTGACCGCGCGGATCGAGTCCGGTGCGTCCAATGTCACCGCAGGCGACTGGACGCCCTTCGCCATCGGCGACACCGATGGCGTCCAGTCGCACATTGCATTCACGCTGGACGATGAGCCGCACGTCATGTGGACGGTTGTGTTGACCCGGGGCGTGGTCTCGCACCGCGCCTCCATCCACACGCGTCGGGAGTTCCAGCACCGCTACGAACGATTGCTGCGGCGCGCACTGGATGGCGCCAAGCTGGCCGAACCCGCCGATCTGATCCGCGCCATGGAGCGTTCGGAGACCCACCCGCGGTCGTGGCAGCCGGCCCTGGAGCTCGGGGATGCGTTGTACCGCGCCGGTCATCCCATCCGGGCCGTTCAAGCCTACGAACGCGCATTGGCGAAGGTCCCCACGCGCACCGAAGCCATTGTGGGGCGGCTTCGCGTCTTCGCGCACTATGCGCTCCCGGGAGGCGCCCAAGCCGCCCACGAGGTCTTGGGGGCCGATTACGGCGATGCCCGGGTGACGGTGGCCGCTGCAGACTTGCTGGATGCCGTGGGCCAGTCCGAAGCGGCGACCGCCGCACTGGACCGGGGGTGGGACGACCTCCCCGGAAATGGGATCTTGAGACGGGCCCGGCTGCAGCGAAACCTCGACGTCGATCGGTAGGACACACACTCGTCACGGCGGGTCACATAGTCGTCACCCTGTCTGTCGGTGCAACGGTGTACAACGGGTCTTCCACGCAACGGAGGTATCTCGTGCGCAACCCGACCCACACCCCCTCGATCTTTCTCATGGCCGCACTGATTGGATGCGGAGGCACCGTCAAGAACGGCGACGACACCGGTTTCGGACTGGGAACGCCCCTTGACTCGGACGCCGATGCCGATGCCGACGCCGATGCCGACGCCGATGCCGATGCCGATGCCAACGTCGAACCCGCCGTTGAGATCATCAGTCCTGAAGATGGCGACGAGTACGATGTTGGCGAGGTGATCGACTTTGTCGCAACCGTCAGCGATGACTACGACGACCCCGCCGTGCTGCAGATCAGCTGGACATCCAGCGTGAGCGGACTGCTCGACGACACCCCCGCTACCGATGACGGCACCATCGAGTTGTCGACCAACACCCTCGGCAACGGGACGCACACCATCACCGTGTCGGCAGTGGACACGGAAGGATTGGAGTCCACCGACAGCGTGGTGATTCGCATCGGTGCCGAAGATGCCGACGCCGACGCAGACGCAGACGCAGACGCCGATGCCGACGCCGACGCCGACGCAGACGCTGACGCCGATGCAGACGCCGATGCCGACGCAGACGTCATCTTGGCCGTCGGCGAAACGTTCGACGTTTCGCTCTCTGAAAATCCAACCACCGGATATTCCTGGGCGGTCATCTCCCCCACCGATGAATCCGTCGTTTCATGGGTGTCGGAATACGTGGCCGATGAACCGGTCATGACCGGGTCGGGTGGAGTGCGGTACTACACATTCACCGCGGCTGCGCCGGGCACGACCACCATCGAGCTGCACTACGCGCGGTCTTGGGAGGACGGGCCGCCGGTGGATGAGTTCATCCGAACCGTGCGTGTGACAGACGGTGCCGAAACCGCTCCATCCTTGGTCTGCATCCGCTACGACTTCTGCTGCGAAGCCTACTGTGAACCCGAAGGCGAAACGACCCACTATGGCGAACCCGACCCATGCGATTGCTCACCCGAGTACCTTCCCGACACACGCACCTGCGCAGTCGTGGACGATGGCTGTGAGTTGGTGGACTGACCAAACCACCAGAGGAAGTACCATGGCCTTCTGGGACCGATGGACAAACAAACACACGGCCAACGAACCGCCATCTGACCCGCACCTGCAAGCCCACATCGCCGAACTGTGCGATGTGTTGCGCCGTTTGATTGCACTGCTCGAGGCCGATGGCGAACACCACTGGCGAAACTGGATGGCCACAACACGCGATCAGCTGCAGCACAACCAAGCGAAAGGTGCCCAGCACCTTTTGGACGCCTACGGCGGCATGGGCTCCTTCAACGACCTCATCATCGGCCAACGCATGACAGAAGAGGGCCTTGAATGGACCGAGGGAGCGGGCGAAGCCAACGACCAACTGGGTGCACTCCGCACCCGGGCGTACACGTTGGCCAAGGAAATTCTGGGGAGCAGCCAGACATCCCCAGCCTAAAGCCACTGTGTCACAAGCCCAAGCGCCAAACCCCAGGCGAGGGTGTTAGGGGCCCTCCACTGGAGGCTCCATGACGCGTGCATTGATTTCTTTTTTGGTCATTCCGTTGGCCATTGGCTGCGGTGAAAAAATCGTTTGCGGTGAAGGCACCTACGAATCAGACGGCGCTTGTGTTGCTGCGGACGGATCCGATGGCCCGGCGTCTGCCACGGACGCCCAGTCCAACGCTGAAGGCGATGCGGACGCGGATGCGGATGCGGATGCGGACGCCGATGCCGATGCCGATGCCGATGCCGATGCAGACGCGGACGCCGATGCCGACGCGGACGCCGATGCCGACGCAGATGCCTACGCCGACGTCGTTCCCGGCGTGTTGCCCCCAGTGCCAGCCAAAGCGGGCGTGGTGTACGTGGGCGACTACATTGACTCCATTCTCC
>JAYZVA010000156.1:0-19328 GCA_036156175.1 Myxococcota bacterium | reverse complement strand
AACCAATCCGCGAGCCCATCCTGCTCCAGTGACATCACCAAGCTGTCGGTCGCGGGACCACCGACGCACACAACCGCATTGCTCTTCGCCATTCGCCCCACGCCGCAGCCCGACAGCACCGGGCTGTACACCACTGCAGGGCCCCGGACTGCCGCGATGTCGTCCGCATCGCCAACGATTGAAACGGCGATGCGCTCCCCCAGTCGACGGGCATGCGTCAACAGCAGAATGCCCACCGTGATGGCCGACGCGCTGCTGCCTCTCAATGAAACCTGCACTGGATCTCCCTGTGGTCAGCGCTGCGGTTCGGGCCGGCCCAAAACCAGGTGGGCGAACCACGCCGGGCCGCAGAGCCAGACGCCGCTAAATAGAAACACCATCCAAAATAACTTCTCTCCCCAGATCAGACCGATGATTGACTGCGCCACGACCCCCAAGAACACCAGCGTGAACGCGATCAGCCGGGCATCGTGTGGGCTCAGCAGGCCTTCGACAAGGCAACCCGCATCCTTTTCCCCCGCCTTGTGCTTGCGCCACGCCAGGAACCCTTCTGCCAGCGCAAACATGCGGACTCCGCCAAGCAGGCCGAGGGCGGCGATAAGGGCAAGAGACACCCCGAGAGGCCGACCGACGAAGCCGGTCCCCTGGGCGCCGAACCACAGGACTGTCCACGCAATGATCCAGATCGAAAAGGGACGAGCCATACCGGAAAAACACGCATCGACGAGGGTCCGCCACCGCGCGGGACGCGCCATCCCTGCCGGAGTCTTGCCTGCATTCCGCTGCGGGCTCTCCACGTCACCGCGCACGTACTCGATGTGCTCTGCAACGAATGGCACAGCCAACAAGCGATGGGGCTGAACTCCTTCGGGGCACCACGGCTCGAGCGCCCGCAGGAGAGGGTGTCCCCCGAGCGGGCGACCGGCGTGACCCCTCCCTTCCATTCTCACCTGATACTCCCCGTCTTGTCCTTTCGCAGACAGGGTCAGCTGCGTCGACGACAACAACGCTTTCTCCGTGGGACTGCCCGGGTGCACAAACAAATGGATGATGTCTTCGAACGGTGCACAATGCACGACCGCCGCGCCCTCATGAGCAAACGTTGCAACCGTCACGGGCCCGTGGCCGGTAAGAACCTTCACCACCTCAGAGGGAATTTTGTTGTGGGGAGCCTTCACGTCGTCAGTGTACCGGAGTCGGGTTGCGTTGAACCCGCAGTTTCAACCCGAGCCGACGCGAAGTGGCAAACCACCCCCCGACACCTCCAGGACGCGGAGAGCCATCGACTGCGCACCGCACCTGGGGCTCAGGCCCGATCAGCGTTCGGTCATCGCCGATTGGCTGCCACGCAGTCCACCAGCGGTTGTCGGGCCACTCGATGAACACGCTGGCCACCCATTTCCCATTCAGTGGCCCCGATCCTTGAAACCGAAACGCGCCGACGAGCGCGACGCACTCGACGCCGTCTTGGCCCGCCATCGCCGCCAGGATGCGGCGCCGAGATGCCGCAGTTGCACCGCCGAGCCCCCGAAGTGGGAACCAATCGATGGTTTCCCGCCGCAGCACAAACACCACCGGTCCGGGGCGTCCCCGCGGGACTGCGGCGGCCACCCGGGAAAACAGGGACCGCCCCAGTCGTTCTTCCTCGCGGGGGTACGCGTCGATGTCTCGGGGACCCGTCTTCCCCTGCAATCGACGCGGTATGGGTTTGTTCACCCGCGACTCGCTTGGAGCTCCGCATCCGCAGCGCGGACCTTGTCCGCCATTGCGTTGAAGCCATCAATCACGCGCTGTTGCACCGCGGCATCACCGGTCCCGATGATCCGCGCCGCCATCCACGCCGCGTTCTTAGCGCCGGCCTTGCCGATCGCCACGGTCGCCACTGGAACCCCCGGAGGCATCTGAACCGTGGCCAACAGGGCGTCGAGGCCGTCCAGTGAACTGTTGAGCGGAACACCAATCACAGGCAAGGGTGTCCGACCGGCGACCGCGCCCGCAAGGTGGGCCGCCATGCCCGCACCGCAAATCAACACCTTGATCCCGCGCCCAGCTGCTGTGGAGGCGAACTCATCGGCTTCCGCAGGCGTGCGGTGGGCCGACATGATCCGCATCTCGTAGCCAATGTTGAGCTCATCGAGCACGTCGCCCGCTGCCGTCATTGCTGGGAGATCCGAAGCGCTCCCCATTAAAATTCCAACTTGAACGTTTTCCGCCATTATGGCCTCCTTGTTTGCCCGATATCCGTGCGCCATGACGCACCATCGAAGCTGATTTTCTCTACCAAACTGTATGCATCTCGAGTCGCCGCGGACAGATCGGGACCGACTGCCGTGACCCCCAACACTCGCCCACCGCTGGTGACCACCGTGTCGCCGTCGCTCGTCGCGCCGGCGTAAAACACCACCGCCCTCGACGACGGGGTGGGGATACCCCGGATTGGCTTGCCCTTGTTGATGGGCCCCGGGTAGCCGTCGGATACCATCACGACGCAACAGGCCGCGCCGTCTTTCCACTGGAAGGGGCGATCAACCAGTCGCCCTTGGGCCGCTGCAAGCATGATTGGCACGATGTCCTCGTCCATCATCATCATCAGCGGCTGGCACTCAGGGTCGCCAAATCGGACATTGAACTCGAGCACCTTGGGTCCCGAGTCGGTCAACATGATTCCAGCGTACAGCACGCCCACGAACGGCGTCCCCTCCGCCCGCATCCCGTCCACCACGGGTTGCAACACGGTGGCCCGAACTTCCTCAACCAAGGCCGCCGTTGCATCGCTCGGTGGGCACACAGCACCCATTCCGCCCGTGTTTGGTCCCGAGTCTCCGGTGAACCGCCGTTTGTGATCGCGACACGGCAACATGGGGATGGCAAGGGAGCCGTCGCAAATCGCGAGGATGCTCAGTTCGGGGCCGCTCAAGCGTTCTTCAATGATCACGCGATGGCCGGCCTCACCGAAGGCTCCGTCGAGCATCGATGAAACCGCAGCGCGCGCCTCCGTGGCGGAATCCGCCACCACGACACCCTTGCCTGCGGCCAATCCATCCGCCTTCACGACGCACGGTCCGCCAATCGCCGCGTTTGCTTCATCCCGGTCCGTGTGGGCGCTCCACTTGCCGGTTGGAATGCCGTGACGATCCATGAACGCCTTCGCAAACTCTTTCGACGCCTCGAGTTGGCCCGCGGCTTGCGATGGCGCAAAGACCGCAATGCCGGCAGCCCGGAGCCTGTCGGTCAACCCTTCTGCGATGGGCGCTTCCGGACCGACCACGGCAAGCTCAACCCCCCACTCCACCGCGCTGGCGACCGGATCGCCTTGAATCGAGACCGACTCCGAGGGAAAACCGGGATTGGCGTGAGTCACCAGGAGCCCGGTCACCAAGGGACTCTTCAGTATGCTCCACGCGAGGGCGTGCTCGCGTCCGCCACCACCGACCAGTAAGACTTTCACAGGACTCCCATCCGGAGCCCGCGGCTTATTTGTTCTGCTCCCGAAGAGCAAACAAGGCGGCCCGGATTCGGGCGTCTTCCGGAGCAATCGATGCCGCCTCCTTGAGCAAATCAATGGCGACATCCACAGCCCCGTGCCCCGCATGCGCGCTTGCGGCTTGCCGAAGCATCACGGCGCGCCCCACATCGGTTTTGGTCGATCGACTCAGCGGATCCCGCGCATCGTCCATGTTCCCCATCTTCGCCAGTGCCATCCCCCGCACGCTTTGCATCACACCGAGGCTGGGTCTGCGCATGACCACCGTGAGGCTGTGTTGCGCCGCGCGTGCCCAGTCGCCTGCCTCGAACGCCGCGAACGCAACGGCCCCATTCAGAGCGAGGTGGTCGGGGTCGCGCTCCACTGCATCCAACAACTGGGCGTAATGCCCCGGCACCCCACGTTGCCAAGCAAGGATTGCCGCGGTGGCCACCCGAAGCGTTTCGTAGCGGACGTCGTCCCCCATCGCCTTGAGCATTGGCCGCCCAATCCGCCGGCGTTTGGGAGCAAGGACAGAGGTGCCACCCAAGGGGTCCTGCGCGCGTTCCCGAAAGGGGTGAAGGAACACCATGCGCTCGATGGCCTCGGTTGCTGCCAACGGGTCGCCGCTCTCGATCGCGGCCCACGCGAGTTCTTCCACCACCAACGGCCAATCCGGCGCGAGGCGCTCAGCCTCCTCAAGCTCGGTCCGCGCCAGACGCTGCTTGTTCATTTCCAAATACAGCCGTGCCGACCACAGGTGCACCATGGCTGCGGCCTCATCGTCGACCCCGGACAGATCCAGGTCGCGCAGCACCGCCTCTGCATCTCCGTGCTGGCCGTTCTTGTACAGGATATCGGCCCACACCACCGCGGCGTTCGGGTCGCCCTGTTCCGCTTCACGAGCCGCCTCAATGAACTCCGTCGCGCCCTCGAGGTCCCCCACCTTGACCATGGCTTGCGCGGCCTGCACCAAGACCGTCTGCCGGTTGGTGTGCCCCGCGAGGTGCGGATGCTCAACCAACTGGCTGTACATCCGGGCGGTGGTTTCGTTGTTCCCACCAGCGAACGTGCCCGCGACGGCAACAGTGTGGAGCATGTCTGCGCGTTCGGAGCCTTGCTGAAGTGCGCGACTGGCTTCCTCGGCGGCCCGTTCCCAACTCCCCATCACCGCATGGAATCGCGACAGCACTTCATGCCCGTCGGGCCCATCGGGGCCCGCCTCAACGAGTGCGGAACCTGCATACTTCAACGTGTTCCAGTCCGTCGCAGACTCGGCGACCCGTGCGAGGGCCCGCAGCACCAAGGGCGATGGACCGATGGCATCAAGGACAGCTTGCACTGCTTCGGGGTCTGTGGTCGCTTCGGCATGGATGAGGCGACACATCAAGTCCGACTCAATGAACGGCTCAGTGGCCTGGGCAGCCCCTGTGCGTTGACCCTGCGCCAACAGCCATGCTCCTTCGGCCGCAGCCGCGCTGGGTCCGGAGTTGCGCATCGAGTCGAGCCGGGTTTGGGCGCGGGCAATCTCCCCCAGCAACTCCGGTCGGGTCCCCAACATCTGGGCATCAACCAAGATCAATCCAACCATCGGCATCGGATCGAGCGGCGCTCGGGCGCCTGCGGCGAGGAAGGCCCGGCGCACTGTGCCCAACCCTCGGTAGTCCGACCACCACAACCCACGCCTTCCCTCATGGAGGGTGCGCGCATCATCCGCAGGCCGGTTGGCATCCATCCAATCCCCGTGCGGAAGATCGCTGATGGTCGGAACCGACTGGTACGCCTGGGAATCTTTCAGTTCATTTTGCCACCATTCGATCTGCCCTTCGAGCTTGACCAACACCGGTTCCGGAAGAACAAAGGTGCGGGATTGGGAACCATAGCCAATGGCACCTGCCGAACAGGCCAAGAGCCCCCCGGCGGCGACGTATTTGAGAAGACCCGTCACCTTCGCTCGGCGCCGGACCGATTCGGCCTCGGTGCGCATGGCTTCGATTCGTTGATCGAGGTCGGACCCGGGAATGAACGCGGAACGAAAATCGGGGTGATCGGCCACGGCGTGCTCTTCGCCGCCGACGGCACTCACAAAATCGTCGGGACCGTACCGCCCCTTCGCGATCCCACGGACCACCTCGTCTCGCACCATGGGGCCGCGAGCGCCGCTCTGCGTCGCGGTTCGAACCATGTACTGCGCGGCAAACTGGGCCCCAGCCACCCCTCGCGCACGACAGTTGGCACACATCGGGACGCCTTGCGCACTGGTCATGCCAGTGGGTGCGCCACACGAGAAACAGAAGGAATCAGCCACGGGCCGAATATACACCGTGCGGATCAGTGCCGGAAGTGTCGCGCCCCCGTAAACACCATCGTCGCGTTTGAGGCGTCGACGGCCGCAACGACCGATTCGTCGCGAATGCTGCCACCCGGTTGGATGACGGCCCGAATGCCGGCCGCGAGCGCCTCTTCAACGCCGTCTGCAAATGGAAAGAATGCGTCGGACGCCAACACCGAACCTTCGACGGGACGGGTGGCCTTGGACAGGGCGATGCGCACACTGTCGACCCGCGACATTTGCCCCGCACCGACTCCATTCAGCACGAAGCCGCCGTCTTCGGCGCGAGCAACCACAATCGCGTTGGACTTGACGTGCTGAACAATGCCCCACGCAACCCTCAGGGCTCCTTCCTCGGGCTCCGTCGGCGTTCGCCCCGACGGCACGGTCCAGTTGATGGGCGCGCCCAGATCCCAGTCCTGAAGGAGCCATCCGCCCTGCACTCGTCGCGCATCGGTTCCTCCGGGCTTGCAGTTGGCCCAGTCCTCGGGAAGTTCCATGACGCGAATCTTCTCCCTGGGCGCCAGAATCGATCTTGCTTCATCGCTGAATCCCGGTGCTGCAATGACCTCAAAGAATGTGCGGCTCTTTCGAAGGCTTCGGGCGGTCTCGGCATCCACTGGCCGGTTGAAACAAACAATCCCCCCGTAAGCCGACACCGGGTCGGCCGATAGCGCGAGCAAGAACGCCCGTTCCGGCCCGTCCACGTGCACTGCTGCGCCGCATGGATTCATGTGCTTGGTGACCACGCACGCGGGGTCGTCAAAATGAAAGACGGCCCGAAGGGTCGCGTCCAAGTCGGCCAAGTTGTTGAAACTTAATGCTTTTCCCTGAATCTGCTTTACGCGAGCGAGCGAGCGCCCACCCAACCCTGGCTCGGCATAAAACGTGGCCGTCTGATGGGGATTCTCGCCATAGCGAAGCCGCTCCATCGCGCGGACCGGTATCGCGGTCTCATCGGGCTGAAGCTGACCCAGCTCGCGGCCGAACCATCCCGCGATGATGCCGTCGTAGTTGGCCGTGTGCCGAAAGGCTTTCCAAGCCAAGGAGCGGCGGGCATCGAGCGTCATGGTGCCGTCCGCCAGCCGCGCGATCGCCTCACCGTAATCTGCCGGATCGGTCAATACGACCACGTCTGAATGGTTTTTCGCGGCCGAACGCACCATCGACGGACCGCCAATGTCGATTTGCTCGATCACCTCTGAAGCCACAGCGGAGCCTGCGGAAATGGTCCGTTCGAACGGATAGAGGTTGCACGCCACGACGTCGATCCACCCGATACCGTTTGCGTTTGCTTCGTCGTCGTGGGTTCCCCGCCGGCCCAGAATCCCCCCATGAATTTTGGGGTGCAATGTCTTGACCCGCCCGTTCATGATTTCGGGGTGCCCGGTATGGTCGCTGACCATCTGGACAGCAACTCCGGCCTCCGCCAACACGCGGGCCGTACCGCCGGTCGACAGAATGGTGTACCCAAGGTCGACCAAGCCCCGAGCAAGGTCAACGATGGAGGTCTTGTCTGAAACCGACAGCAGTGCGTACCCGGGCATGTTCAATCTCCTCGTTGAGGCGGGCGGAGTAACCCCTGAGACCGATGCTTGCCTGTTCAGAGGTCGCGTAACACTCGAAAGGAAACCACTTTTACAAGGTTGGGCCCGAGCACGAACCCATCAACCAGCACCAAATCGCCTTCGTGTTCCCGAAGCTTGCCCATGCTTTCCACGACCAACTCGACCAGGGTCTGCGAATTGCGGTCCCGGATCCGCCAAGCGCTCCCCGTGAACAGCAGCTCTCCGACAAACGGTTCTGACCCGTACCCGGAATCCGTGATCTTCCATCGGTTCACGATGAAGCGGCGGCCCAGCGGCGAACCGGACACCTCGACCCGGCAACCCAGCGCCTCGTTCAATGCAACGGCATCGCCGGTGAGTTTGAGCCGACTGGTCCGTCCAGTGCTCTCCACCAACAACACCCGGTTGTGCTCCGAAAGCAGAAGACCGGACCGAGGCCCCGGGGCCCCGCATCCGGTCATCAATGCTGCGAGTAAAAACGTCATTTCTGGCCGCCCTTTCCCGGGGGGTGGAGGCGACAGGAATCGAACCTGCGACCCCCTGCGTGCAAAGCAGGTGCTCTCCCAACTGAGCTACGCCCCCAGATCCCCTGGGAAGGTGGTGGGCTTGGGCAGACTTGAACTGCCGACCTCGCGCTTATCAGGCGCGCGCTCTAACCAGCTGAGCTACAAGCCCCTACCACGGGCGGCCATCGAAATGGCCCCTGCCAAATATGCTGCGGCAGGAACAGCGTCAACCCGTTTTGTCAATCGACGAATCGGATCCCTGCGACCAGGCTGGTCTAGTCGCGAAACCGTCTTTACTCCGTACCCGTATCCTCCTCGGCGAACCCGGTATCCTCACCGCCACCATCAAAGGTCGCGAGCGATTCGTCATCTATGAATCCGTTGGGCACGCCATCGGGGCCAAGACAACCGGGGTCCTCCGCGTCGATGGCACCATCGCCATCGTTGTCCTCGCCATCGTAACATTGATCAATGCCCGTCGGTAGGCCGTCATCGTCCACCCCGGGTCGCGACGACAAGCGCTCAAATCCAAAGGGTCGGAACTCGCAATCGGGGTCAAGCGCATCGGTGTACCCATCGCCGTCGTTGTCCAAGCCATCGATGCATTCCGCATCCATCTCTTCGGCCTCGACTTCCCCAAGCGCATTCTCAAAACAGGAGACGTCCTCGCCGTCAATGTCTCCGTTTCCATCGTTGTCGATGCCGTCATTGCACTGGAATTCCGGGTTGAACTCGTCGTCTTCACTGGAGGTCGCGGCGTCGCAGATCGGGTCGGCAGCATCGGTCCAGCCGTCGCCATCGTTGTCGATCGCGTCGTTGCATGTGTATTCGCCCATTGTGTTGTTGTTCTCAAACAGACCGTCGCCTTCGGTGCAGTCCGGATCGTCCGCGTCCGTCCAACCGTCGCCGTCGTTGTCGATGTCATCGCCGCATTCGGGGCTTTCCGGATCCAGGCCCGTGGTGCAGTCTGAGTCCGCCGCGTCCACAAAGCCATCGGCGTCGTTGTCAATTCCGTCGTTGCAGGTGGTTTGCCCGTAGGTGGTGTTGTCCTCGAAGTCGCTGTTCCGACAATCGGGGTCTTTGGAATCGGACCACCCGTCGCCGTCGTTGTCGGTGCAATCCCCGCATGGGCCGGCGTCGAGCAAGGGGTTCTCCCAACTCAAGAACCCAAAGTCGCCGCTGGCATGAGCGAACACGACGTCGCCATCCATTTCAGGCGTGTAGAGGGTGTACTCCGTGACACGGTCGGCCGTGATCACCAAGTACCCAAACTTGGTCTCCAGGGGGTCGCCCCAGTTGAACACACTCGACAACCCGACCGGTGTTTCGACACCCCATTCGTCATCGATGTTTGGGAACTGGTACAGGACCGATGCGGGCACTTCCACACTCGACCGCCCCGTACTGGGGTCGAAGTTGTTGTCATCATCGACGGTAATCGTGGCACGGATCGATGACCCGACGCCGCCGAACCAGCCAATGTCCAGCACATTGAGGGTGAACTTGACGTATGTTCGGGATGCCCGGATGTAACCGCCATCCGACAACGTTCCCGTGTAGGGGCGCCATTCAAATGTCGCCACCGCATCATCCAAGTCGAACCCTCCACTCTCATCGGAGTCCCCGCAGGTCTCCAGGTCCATCAAACCCCAGAGCGAAAAATCGCCGACACCGATGTCACTGAAGCCCTGCGCGCCCGTCACGACGAAAGGCGGCGGCACTTTGACCGATTGATTGATGGCCAGGCCCGGAACATCCACCGTGATGCGAGACGTCACCGACTCATTCAACTCGTTGACGCCACCGCTGTTCTCATCGAGTCCGACAAAGAAGCTGCGGCCCAGGGGCCAATCGGCCTGGAAGTCTTGAGTGGACGGCCGGTCCACCTCGTGTGTCTCGCAGAAGTTCATCTGCCGCCGGTCGTACAATCGATGCCCGTCAGCCTCGAGGCAACTTCCGTCCGCTGCGGGAGAATCGATGAGCAGTGAGGTCCCAAGCTCCGAGGACACAGGCGACCCGGCTCCCGAGACCTCCACCGGCGGTGCGTAGGTGTCGCCGTCGAGCATGCCGCCGTACCGGTAGCTCTCCATGTGCTTCAGGTCTGCGCACCAGTGCGTATCTTCCAAGATGTCGTCGTCATCCCAGGCCTCGTTGATCAGCCGGAACCCGCTGACCTCTGGAGACTTCAAATCCTCGAACGAGTTCTCGATGTCGAAGGTGTTTGGCATTTGCCCGGGTGTTTGAACACTCCATTTGTTTTTGGAGATGTCCGACCCACCAGCCCAACCAACGTACATGCTGTGAAGGTTTGGGAAGTTGATGTCGAGAAAGGCCGCACGACCCTCAAGCCCGGTGAACCCGGTGTAGGCAACCTGGTTGCACCCCACGCCTGCGGAGCCGCGTCCCACCCCCCCAAGGCACGACTGCCACTGGTCCGAAATCACGATGTATCCGCCCTGGTCTTGGAGCAAATCACCCACGTCGTAGGTGTAGCCACCCGGGACCACCGACTGGCCTCCCTTTGTGGCCACGGTCACATCCACGAGGCCTCCCTGGATCGGGCCTTGGGGAACCTTTGCAACAATCTCATCATCGACAACGGACAACACATCGGCGTTTTGAGAGCCGAACACCACCGTGACCTCATCGACGCTCGTGCCGAAGTTGCTGCCCGCAATGGTCAGCACTTCTCCACCGGTATTGCCTTCCTCGGATGCAATCGACAGCCCCGACGGCTGCGGTGCTGCACCGCCGTCGTAATACGCGGGCAGGTCTCCGTCTCCGAGGCATCCAGAGAGGACCAGGCCGATGACGATGGAACTTGAAATCTTCATTTTTCCGCCCTTCACTGTGCGTACCAGAAGCGGCCGACTTGCATCGAGCGGCTGACCACTTTGATTGGAGAGGTTTCGTGGCGCTTGCCGTACCTGTCGCGGACGGCCGGCGCCTGCACGTTGGTTTCAGTCGAACGAGTCAGGAAAAACACGGCTCCCTCGGCGCCGTGAAGCGCCGCATAGTCCATGGCCGACTCGAGGATCGCCTGGTCCAGCACAAAGCGCCCCGTGCTGTCATCCAAGCGGCAGCTCACCTCCGCGAGATTGTGCCCGGGGTCCCCGTGAAGAGACGGGACAAATGAACCGTCTTCGTACGTGTAGGCAGACTCCAAGGGCCATTCAATGTCCACCTCTGAGTCGCGAATCACCGCGGGCTCGCCCATCTCATACGGCTCGTCGCAGGCCAGGGCCGACCGTCGGCCGTCGGGGAGCGGCGTGCCCTCGGGGATGTTCCCCCGCGCGATGGCATCGTCCCACTCACTCTGAGCATTGGGCGCAGGGCTCGAGCCGTATACGGCCGACTCCACCATGTTGACATCTTGGCGGTCGACGGGTCCCAGAAACCGGACCGTAAGCGTCAGAAGCTCATTCGCGCTGTTTTCTTCGGGAATCCACTCGAAGACCACTTGCTGGTCGTCGGTATCCCACGGCCCTGTGTACATTTGGCCATTCAGCTCTTTGTCCGGATAGCTGAGTCCCAGCGCAAGGAAGTCCTCGGGCGACCTTGGAGGGTCTTGCAGCTCGAGGCAATCGTCCACTGATGCCGGTGCGGTCTCGTGTGGGAGATACTGAAAACAGGTGCTGTTGCCCATCGCTGAGGGCGCGCCGGTGTCTGCGCCAATCTCGTCGGCTCCTTCCGACGCCACCATCCGTCCAAATCGGTCGTATCGCGGCCCATTCCATCCGATTCGAACTCCCTTTGGCGAATGCGGAAGCACCACGTCGCGGTTTTCACCCGCGGCACGCAACGGCAAGGGAATGGAACCCATGCCCGCCTCCACGGGTGGGATGCCGCCGGGGAAATCCACCGAGACCACTTGGCCCTCCGGGAAGTTGGCGGGAGTGTGAACCACGTCAACCAAGGACGTCGGGTCGTTCGACCCCGCCGCCGGCGCGGCCTTGCGCAGGCGAGCTTGCGGGCGCCAAGCATCGAGTTCCATGTAGTAGGACGTCACATCCCGCACGTCTGGGGGATAGACGAACGGTCGCCGACCCACGGTCCAGCCGCCCGTCCCGTCTTCCGTTTCAAACGTGATTGCGTTGCCCACATCGACCAACCCGCTCATGTAGGAGCGCGGCTCGAACCGGGTTTGGCAGGCGCCGATCGCAGCAGGCGGCTTGGGCAAAGTGCCCATCGTTGCATCGGGAGCGATTGAATCATCCTGAAAGACAAACCCCTGCCCCATCACCATCTTGTAGGGCGGGCGGAAGTTGACATCAGGGCCCACCTGTTCGTACGAGACCAATCCGACCAATCCCAAGGGGAGCTGCGCCCCTGCGAAGTCGATCAGGTTGTACTCAATGAGCCCCCCCTGCATGTCGGGGATTTGGCCGATCTCATCCGGATTCAGGCCGACGCCGGCCATTTTCACGTCAGACTCGGTTGCGGGGAGGCCGCATGCCATGGTGAGGCTCAGGGCAATCGTCGAAGAAACAAATCGAACAGTCATCATCCTTATCTCCTACCAGCCCGTTCCAAGGCCCAAATACAACCGCCAGCCGGCGGGCTCCGTCTCGGAGGAAAGCTCGTCGCCAACACCGGATTCGCTGGTGTCGAAGATGCCATCGCCATCAACATCGCCGTAGCCTCGAATTTCGTTGAAGCCGTAGGCGAGCCGCACGAAGCTGTTCCAGCCCATCCCATCTCGGAAGTCGCTGGCCACCCGAACCTCGGCGAACGCGTCATAGAGCATCTTGTTTCCATTCTTGTACGCCGTGTCCACAAACGGAATCTCTCGCCGAACGTCCTCGGGGTCGTAGGCAATGCGGTCGTCGTATTGGCTTCGATAGGACTTGGAGTCGTCTTCCGGCGGCCGGTACGACCACAGGTTTCCGGCGGTTCCGCCCAACTGCATGTAGATGCCGTTGGTGGTGATGGGACCGGTCCGCCAAAATCCATACCGATTCAGCGGGAATCGATACGCAGCATTGAAGATCGCCATGGTCTCACCGCTCAGGCTCCACCCAGGGTAGCCTGCAAACTGCGTGTTTGGCTGCACCGACGAGTACCCAAAGTAGGCGGGGTGTTGCCCCCCCGCACGGAACTCATCATTGACATCGACGTTCCGGTCGATGGCGCCCAGCTGCATGTCGAGCTGGAACGTGTGGCGTGCGGCCCGCGCCTTCTCAAGGGCGGGAATGCCAAAGGTGGGCAGCTGCATCAACTCGGTCCAACGCAGCGAGTAGTTGTTGTACTCGTAGTTGTCCAAGACCATCCCATCGTCGATCGCGACCCCGCCGGCAGTCGGGTACGTCACATCGGTCCAGCCGTGTGCCCACGACGCCTCGATGCTGCGCCCGCCAGAGGGGTTTGGACCCCGAGCACCCCACGCGTTCTCAAAGTTCCAGAACAACGATGCCTCGTAGGCATGCATGTAGGGTTCGAAGTCCGCATCCGACCCGCCGCGCACCGAGTAGTTCATCCACGAACCGATCGCTCCGAAGGTCATTTGGTCGTTCCATTGAAGAAACGTTCCCCCAAAAACCTGATTCTGCTGCATCGAGTTTTTCAACTCAAAAATGCTTTGGTCGTCGCGCGTGGTCCGGTCTTCATCCTCGTCCAGCAGGTATCCCCGCCCGTTCTTGCCCCGGTAGTGCAGCGCGCCCACCGTGAACGATGGGTACCAGCCTTGGTAAAAGTAGCGCCCCGACACGTACGTGTCCTCGCCGAGCATGCCCTGAACAAAGGCCACGTGTTGCTCAACGTAGTCTTGCACATAGATCTGACCACCCGCGCTCAATCCAAGATCGGTGCGGCCATCGTTTTCCAGGCGAAACATGGGGATGCCGGTTGGCGCCATGACGGCCTTCAACGGGTTGTAGCGCCGCGTCATCGGTTCAAAATAGGTCAGATCTTCTTCGAACTCGAGGTCGTGGCGGACGGCATCCATGTCGAAGTCGGTGTTGAAATACGCATTGGCATTTTTGTTGAGGAACTCGTCCTTTGCCAAGCCGTAGATCTTCCAACCGTGGGCGGTGTAGTAGTTGAAGATCAGGTTCCCTTCGCTCGTGATCTGCGGGGACTGAGCACCGCCAATCACGTTCGTCAGCTGACGGAAGTCGCCGGTCTCGGGATCGTAGCTGAAGATGTTGAAGATTCCCGTGGGGTCCGCCGAGAAGTAAATCCGTCCGTCAACGGCGGACCAATGCGCGTCGAGCTCTTCCCACTGGTCGACCATGATGGGTCGAATGCCGGACCCGTCGCGGTTCATGATGTAGAGGTTCTGCTGGTAGTTCCGGAAGATCGCGAACACGAGCTGGCTGCCGTCCGGCGACCAATCCACGACCTGCATCCAGGTTCCGTCCTTGTAGTTCGTCAACAGCGTCTTCTTCGAGCCGTCGAGCGCAATCGTTGCCAGGTTCATGGTGCCATCGGTGTACTCGAAGTACGCCATGGTTTCGCCGTCCGGCGACATCGCGGGATCGGTCCCGCGCTCCGTGTTTGGCACCTTGTAAAACGAACCCTTCGGCTTGATGTCTTGGCCGAGTTTGCGTTTGCGTTCGCGGGTCTGAACCGTCTGCTTCCCCCACTTCTTTTCGCGGTACGGCATGTCGTAGTACCAGATGGTCTTCCAGTTGTAGCCATCCAGGTCGGGCCGGAAGCCCATGAGGGAGCCGAAGTCTTGGTTGTTTTGGTCTTCTCGACCCGTGATCACGACAGCATCTTTGCCGGGCACAAAATCCCAGCCGTGCTCGAAGTCGGCCCGGAAGTTGGTGGTGTCGAACCGCTCTTTGAGCGACTTACCAGCATCCACCTGGGTCGCGTCAGCGAAGTTGGGGTAGTTCCCGTCATCGCCCGAGTAAATCCGGACGACCGCGCGATTCAGCCACCCGAGGTATTTGCCATCGCCGGATGTGCGGGGCTCCCACTGATAGGCTCCCGTGCCTTCTTTGCCCTTTTCGCGTTTGAAGGCCTTTTTCCCCATGAACTTGTCGCGGTCGGCCGGCGTCTGGAATTCCCACTCTTGGTAGGACGTGAGCAGCTCCCGGCCCACAACCTCGCCTTCTTGTTTCACAGCGTCGTATTGAGCGGTGTACCGCTCGGTGATGTACGCTCGCCAGTCCCAGTACAGTTCCTCGGCGGTCAGACCGAGGACATCCTCCACAACGGTGACCCACTCGAACCGCCACCGCCGGCCATGCTCGAGGGCGAACTGGGCGTACACGTCGTCGCCGAACCGCTGACGCAGATACAGCCCGAAGTTGTACCCTTGTTGGTAATACCGTTCCGAATCGCCCCAACCCCACTTGCCGAACCGAGTGTGCCACTCGTCGTATTCCAGCAAGCGGTCTTCGAGCGTGGACATCCGGATGTTTTGGTCGCGCGATGTGGTCCACCAGTTGTAGCCGGTGTTGTCTGACCAGTATTCGGCACCACCCTCCGTCCAGAAGACCGACTCCGTATCGGAGAACGTGAACTCGGCGCCGATGGCCACCGAACGTTGACCTGTCGCGTCGACGTTGATGCCGTTGCGGTAGAGGCCACTCACCATCACGCCCTGCGCGCCCTCTGCCAACGCTGCGTTGGCCTTGAGCGACACCACGTGAGCGAACTCGTGAACGAACACATCCGAGAACCACTCCATTCGACCGCGGCCGCGGTAGAACGTTCCGCCGGGGTTGGCCGAGAGCTCAACCCAGTCCCAGGTCGGGATGGTGAACCCCTGCAATTCGTCCCCTTGGTTCAACACCACAACGTGAATCTTTTCGTTGAGGAAGTAGTTGAACTCAGCGCACATCTTGGGCCAGACCTCTTCGGCCGACTTGGTCATCTTCCGAGCCGACCATTCCGCGGTGAGCGCGTGCTTGTTGCCCTCTTCCTTCGCCTTTCGGCTGATCGGATAGTGCACGTGGTAATGGTCCGTCTCAATCGTGTACCACTCCAGGTCGGGGTGGTTCTGCGCGAACACAAACTTCGCCTCAGCATCGCTCGAGAACACGGACGACAGCGCGATGAAGGAGCCAACGATAACAGCCAGAGTGCGGTGGTTCATGAGTCGTGTCCTCAGCATCAGTAGCGCAGCTCGAGAGCCGTCGAGTAGGTGGTGCCGCGAGTGGGGTGAATCTGCTCAATCGGGAAAAACATCAGGTCCTCTCCAATCAGGGAGCGCCTGACATCGAACAGCACGTCGACCCCGCGGGTGACGTTGATGATGGCGCCAACCTGCCCATCGACGCTGGTGCCGTCTGACTCCTCCACCTCTTCGAGATTGGCATCACCGAACAGCCCCTTGGATGCGGTACCCACGCGGGTGACCTGGCGATTCTGCACAAACCATGCACTGTGGAGCGCGACCGGCCCGACTTGCAGCATCAGGTCGAGGTTGTAGTCGATGAGGTCACCCGGCTTGATCCGCGCTTGAAACTGGTGGAACTCGGTCTCGATCAAGTAGCCCACGGCACTCGAGAACCGGTGGGTGTAGCGCACGCCCATCTCCAGCGAGAGGGGCCCGTATTGGCGCTTCCCTGCGAATCCGATGCCCAGGTCCGGGGTTCCAGACGTCCAGATGATGTTGTTGAACGTGTTCGGGCCACCGATGTAGTTGCCGGGGGCATCGTCCCCTGCGGGCGCCTTGTAGAACACTTCCCCAATCACCGAGATGGTGGGAGCAGCCGAGCGGAACAGCTCAAGCTTGTACCCGAACGACGGGTCGCCCATCCCAAAATCGCTCGTCTCGGTGCCGAGCTCTTCGTTGGTCAGGCTCGCGTAGTGCCAGGGCAACCGCCACCAAAGCTCTGCCCGCTTGGCCAGACCGTAGCGAATGGTGACGGACTGGGTCGAATACAACCACTCGGCGCTATCAAACTCTTCGGCCGCACCGTCGGCGCCCCAATAGCCATCCGCATTCTTCAGGTCGAACCCCAACGCGGCCTCCATCCATCCCTTGCCGAGAACAAGTGGGCGTTCAACCTCGCGACTGGACAACGAGTCGCGCATGGTTTTCGCTTCGAATCCAGCGGCGTAAGACTGACCAGTCCAGGTCGATGCGATCAACACGAGCAGTGAGCGGAGCATGGACAACCTCGAATTAATAGGAGGGGGGCGGTTTTATTCCCCGCCAAGGGTCCGATGTCAAGCCAAACCGCCCGAGTAATTGCACCGAGTGACGGCTTCGCGACATCGGTTGCCCGACCCACACCACAACCTTAAACGCCGGGTCCAATTGAAAGGGGATCCCAATGATGCGAGCGCTCGGCATTGGATGTGCACTGGTGATGGGGGCGTGCCACGTTCCCTCATCCCGGGAGGGCACTCAGTCGGTCACGGACGGCCAGGATGTCCGGCTGACAATCCTTCACACGTCTGACCTCCACAGCCGGCTGCTCCCGTACCACTTCGAGCCTTCGTACACCGACACGGACGTCTTGGGCCTGCCCGAGGCAAACCCCTGCCCCGGCTACGACCCCAAGCCCGACTGGTGCGACGAGAACGACTACATCTACGGCGGCATCGCGCGGATTGGCGCAATCCTTGAGGAGGAGCGGGCCCGTGCAGCGCGGGTTCTTCACCTTGACTCCGGTGACAGCTTCCAGGGCGCGCTGGTGTTCAATGAATTCGACGGTGAGGCGGAGATGCGGCTCATGACCGAAATCGGGCTCGACGCCGCCGTGGTGGCGAACCACGAGTTCGATAAGGGCGCTCCCAATCTTGCCCACCAATACGGAGCCCATGGCGGATTCGACCTCCTCGCTGCAAACTACGACTTTGAAAACGGTGACCTCCCATGGGCGACCGACCTGGACGAGATGGTCCTGCCCAGCCGGCTTTACGACCTCGACGGGCTTCGCGTTGGCGTCATCGGCCTCGGGAATGTGTCCTCATTGAACTCGATTTACGATGAATCGAACTCCATGGGCATCCGGGTTCTGGAACCGGAAGAAGTGCTGCCCCGCGAGGCTGCTGTGCTTCGGAGTCAAGGCGCGGACATTGTGATCGCGCTGTCTCACATGGGCCTCCATGAAGACATTCACCACGCGACTGTTCTGGAGGGTGTGGACGTTTTCATCGGCGGACACCACCACATCGCAACCCGTCCGCCCATCGTGGTGACCAATGAGGTCACTGGACGGCAAATCCCCATCATGCACTCGGGCGCGTTCTCGAAATTCGTCGGACGGATCGACTTTGTGATTCGCGACGGCGTCATCCAAAGCTACGACCACAGCCTTCGGCCGGTGGCCAACTTCAAGAATGAGCGGGGCGAGCTTCAGCTGGCGCGCAAGCCCGAAGTGGTCGACATTCTGGAAGAATACGAAGAGGCGCTGGCAACCCAGTTCAACACCAGCCAGGTGATCGGATACGCGGACGAGACGCTCCGACGGTATTCCCTCTCCGGTGGCGACAGCATGCTTGGGAACTTCACGGCCGAAGCCATGCGGTTCTATCCCGGCGTCGAAACCGAGATCGCCCTCACCAACACCCTCGGAATCCGGGCCGACATTCCCGCAGGCGACATCACCGTCGATGCGTTGTTCAACGCCATGCCGTTCGACAACACAATCACGACCATGTTTCTGTCGGGGCGAGAAGTCCAAGAGTTGCTCGACTATGTGTCGGCCCGCTCGACCGAGCGGGGGTGCTCCAGCCAGGCTCAAATTGCGGGGATTGAGTTCAAAATGATCTGCAATCCCACGAACCCCTACGCCGCTGACATCCAGATCAACGGGCTTCCGTTGGACCCCGACGGCACCTACGAACTCGCCACCAACGACTACATTGCGCACGGAGGCTCAGGCTTCAAGGTGCTGGAGCGAAACACGACGCAGGTCGACACCGGCATCTCGATCCGCGACGTCGTCATGAGCGCATTCATTCAGTACCACACCCTTCCGCAGGCCAGTGCCGGCATCTGTGTGGAAGACGGCCGAATCACCACGGTGGACGAATCATGATTGCCCTCCTGCTCCTCGCTTGCAACACCGACCTGACGGAAATTGAAAGCGGCTCAGGGCCGCAGTTCATCGACGTCGAAATCGAAAGCACCGGGTCGGATGCGGCAGCCCCGTTTACGAATGGAACCCGAACGGTCGGCGTTTCCGGGCAAACGTTGGACGGGGACTCGGAACCCCTTGCCTACAATGGCTGGACGGAGCTCACCGTTCGCCCCGGCCGGATTGTTCAGGTCACCGGCGCCACCGTTGTCACAGACTCTTGGGGCCGAGAACGCCACTATTTGCAGGCGGTGGATGGAACCGTCGCCAGTGAGGTGACCTTTGCGTCCGCATTTGGAGACACCCGGATTTGGCTCTCCGCCACCGGGCACCCCGACCAAGAAGGCCGCGGCGGCTCCTACGCCACGGGGGTCAGCGATTCCCTGGCAATCGACCTTCCAACCATCGCGCAAGTCCAGGACATCGCCGAACTCGATGTCGACGAACCGTTCACATCGAGTCCCCTCTTCGGGG
>JAYZVA010000155.1:0-8808 GCA_036156175.1 Myxococcota bacterium | reverse complement strand
TTGGTGAGCGCTTCGATGTGGGCAACGCCATTCAGGCACTCCTCCCACAGCGACTCCGGCCACTGTTCCTCGTGTTGGAAGAAGTGGACGCAGGCCGGTGTGGTGACGGTGAAGCCGGGAGGCACCGGAAGCCCAAGGTTGCTCATTTCGGCCAGTCCAGCGCCTTTCCCGCCCAGCAAGGGTTTCATGGAGGCGTTGCCTTCAGCCGATTCTCCGCCGAAGCGGTACACGTATTTAGTGGTCATGGGTGGGGTCTCGTAAGGGCGGGTGATGGGGGTCGAAGTAACACTGCCGGCGCGTGGCCGACACACGGGCTTCATTCGCCGTGAATGCGGTCATCCAAAAAGCGTGGAACGGCGTCGAGCGCGATGCGCTGCTGCGCGCCGGTGTCTCGGTCTCGGGCGGTGACGGTGCCACCGCTGAGGGTCTCTTGATCGACGGTGAAGCACCAGGGCGTGCCGGCCTCATCCATTCGTGCGTAGCGCTTTCCGATGGACTGCTTGACGTCGAATTGGGTGACATGGCGGGTTCGCAAGCTCATGTAGAGTTTCTCTGCGATTTCGGGCATGCCGTCTTTGTTGACCAGTGGGAAGACGGCCGCTTTGATGGGGGCCAACTGCGGGTGGAACCGCATGAGCTCTGGGCTGGGGCGGCTTTCGTCGACGTCATAGGCCTCGCAGAGCAAGACCAGCACGCCCCGTGTGAGTCCGCTGGCCGGTTCGATCACATGGGGCAGGTAACGCTCGCGGGTATCGTCTTGGAAGTAGCTCAGCTTGGTTCGGCTGTGTTCTTGGTGCTGCGTCAGGTCGAAGTTTGAGCGGTGCGCAATGCCTTCCAGTTCGCCGAATCCATCGCCGCCGGAGAACGGGTATCGGTACTCGATGTCGTAGGTGCCCGCACCGGTCTTGGCGTAGTGGGCGAGCTCGTCCGCATCGTGCTTGCGGAGGACCAGGTTGTCCGACTGGACGCCCACGGTTTTCCACCAGTTGAGTCGAAACTCCACCCAGAACTGGAACCATTTCTCCGCCTCATCGGGGTGGCAGAACCACTCCATCTCCATCTGCTCGAATTCGCGACTGCGGAAGATGTAGTTGCGTGGGGTGACCTCATTCCGAAACGCTTTGCCGATTTGTGCGATGCCGAAGGGCACCTTGACCCGGCTGGTGTCGAGAACGTTCTTGTAGTTCAAGAAGATTCCCTGCGCCGTCTCGGGCCGGAGGTAGGCCACATTCTCGGGACCGCCCGTGGCGCCAACCGTGGTTTGGAACATCAAGTTGAACTGCTTGGGCTCGGTCAGCGTGCCAATCTCTTTGGTGTCGGGTCCTACGACCATGGCGTAATCATCGACGGTCAGGTCTTCGAGGGCAACCACCTCAAAGAGTTCCTCGGCGGCCCGACCGCGAAGCGCTCCCTTCATCTTTTTGGCGATGGCAGCGGCTTGGCCTTCCATGAACGCATAGCTGGGGTGTTCATCGGCGCCTTCGCGGGGTCGGTACACCATCACGTGGTCCAAGCGGTACCGGTTTTTTGTGGCGCGGCAGTCGACCATGGGGTCGGAAAATCCCCCCACGTGACCGGATGCGACCCACGCCTTGGGGTTTTGAATGATGCTGGAGTCCACGCCGACGATGTCGAGCGGGGTTCCATCGGGTCCGATGGGCGGGCACTCGACCATGTCGCGCCACCAGCGGTCGCGCAGGTGGTTCTTCAGTTGTGCGCCGAGCGGACCGTAGTCCCAGAAGCCGTTGAGGCCCCCGTAGATCTCCGATGCGGGAAAGACAAATCCTCGGCGCTTGCACAGGGAAACGAGTTTCTCCATGAGCGCGGATCCTTCGGGACGGCTGGTCGACATTGGGCACTCCAAAATGGGGCGCCTTTCCTACCACTATTCGGGTGCCGTGGCCACCCTTGATTCGGGGTGCAGCAGGGCGTCGACACAGGGTCGAATCACCCGACGAATCACCCGTGCTGCCACCGTGGCCTCAGCGTCTGCCGACAGGACTCCCCACGGCGTCAAGTCGGCGTTTGGGGGTCCGCCCGAACGCCACTCGGCCCCGAGGGCGTCATCGAACGCTTCGATGGCCGCGGGTCGGAGGTCCGGATGGGTGCTGAGGAGCCAACGAACCGTTGCCCAGGCCAATGCAGCGTGGCGCTGCTCGTCTTCGGCGATGGCACGCAGCGTTTCGCGAATGAAAGGGTCCTGCGCCGCATCGCCGGCCGCTTGGCACTGGGCGGCCGAGATGGTTTCGTTCACGCAGGCCTCGCGAATCGTGTCCACCAGCAGCGCCCGCGGGTCGCCCGCGTCGGCCAGTGAATCGGCAACGTCGAGGCGCCCCAAGCCGAGCGTGGTGTCGCAGAACTGGGAGGCAATGGCCAAGCAGGTGCGCGCGTGGCGAATTTCGTCGCCTTGCGCCCGGGTGGCGCTGGCGACCAGGTGGGCCGGAGCGCCCACTGCCATGAGCTGCAGCCCAAAGCGGGCGAATGAAGCCACCGATGCGTGCTCGAACCGCGCCATTTGGCTCCAGTGCGCACTCAATCGGGTTCGCTGGTCCGCGGTGGCTCCCTCGGGGTTCCACGCGGTCTCGCCGCACCACTCGTTGTCTGCGACCAGCGCAGCGGTCCGCGCATCACCGCCGACGGTGAACGGGCGCCCCTCTGCCCACTCGTAATATTCGAACCCCTCGAGCACGTAGCAGCATTCGTCCAGACGCGATTCCACAGGGCCGCAGACTCGGGTGGTCCACAGGTCACCCCAGAGATCCCTTCCCGTCTCTGCGGAGAGCAGAACGTACAGATTGACGTCGTCGATGGACGGGCAGTCCGACCAAGTGCCGCCTGTGGCCAGCGGCATGCAGGCCATGTACGCCCCAGTTGGCCACGCACCCCAGATGTCCCAGCCCGCATCGCTCCACTCGGTGTGGGCTTCGCATGCCGGGTCGGCATCGGCATCGGCGTCCGCATCGGCGTCCGCATCGGCATCGGCGTCCGCATCGGCATCGGCGTCCGCATCGGCATCCGCATCCGCATCGTTCGGGATTGCGGGCGTGGAAGTGTCAACGGTCTGCTGCTCACCACCGGGCTTGGAGGAGCAAGCGGAAATTGAGAGAAGCAGAAGGGTGTGGATACGCATATGGTCTCCTGTTCGTGCAGTTAACCCGTTGGCATTAGCAGCCCGTCCGCTCAGCGTCGCCAGAAGGCCGGCACGAACAGGCTCAGCAGGCTGAAGAACTCCAACCGCCCCAACAGCATGCAGAAGCTGAGGACCATCTTTGAGGCATCGGAGAAGAAGGCGTAATTGTCGGTGGGTCCGACCGCGCCGAGACCGGGGCCTACATTGGCCACGCAGGCCAATGACGCCATCATGGCTGTGGTGAGGTCCACGGGGTCAAGGGCCGCAACGATGGTCGCTCCCATGATCACAGTTCCTACAAAAATAAGTGCGTAGGCGAGGGTGCTCCGCACGATGTTCTCTGCGACCGGATTGTCGCCGAGGCGGACGGGGGCCACCAAGTTGGGGCGAAACCCAATGCGGATCTCATGCACGACGACCTTGAGAATGATCATGATTCGAATGAGCTTCATGCCGCCGGAGGTGGATCCCGCCATTCCGCCGCAGAAATACAGCATGAGCAGCAGGGTCCGACTCACCGTAGACCACTGCTCAAAGTCCTGGGTGCCGAAGCCCGTGCCGGTCATGATGGCGACCACCTGAAAGGATGAATACCGCAGTGCATCGCCGAGCCCGTGGGTGGCATTCATCAGCATGTCGGCTGAAATCAGGAGCGTCATTCCACCGACCAAGATGGTGTAGAAGCGAAATTCTTGACTGGCCCTGAATACGCTGAGGCCCTCTGTTCGGGCTCGATGGAACAGTCCAAAGTTCGTACCCGCAAGGAGCATGAACACCAAGATCACCATCTCCACGGCGAGGCTGTTGTATTCGCCTATGCTGCCGTTCTTAATGGAGAACCCTCCGGTTCCAAGGGTGGAGAATGAGTGGATCACGGCATCGAACCAGGGCAAGCCGACCATCTTCAGAATGATCAACTCGACCACAGTGAACGTGACGAAAATCCACAGCAGAGCCTTGGCTGTGTCGCGAATACGCGGGGTGATGCCTCCCGCTTGGGGTCCTGCAGCCTCGGACTGGAACAGACGCTTTCCACCGGCACCCAAGCCGGGCAACAAGGCCACAAAGAGGACAACAATCCCCAGGCCGCCGAGCCAATGGGTCCCCATTCGCCACATGTGAAGCGGTGCGGAGAGTCGGCCTTCAATTTCTGGGAGAATGGTGGCGCCTGTTGTGGTCAGGCCGGAGAAGGCTTCAAACAGGGCATCCGCCCAGCTCATCTGTGCGCCGAGCACGAAGGGAATCGCACCAAAGATTCCCATGGCGATCCAGATCACGCTCACCACAAAGAGGGCCTCTCTGCGGCCGAGTTTCACCGGTACCCGCCAGCTGGCGAGCAAGGAAAGAACACCTGGAATCAATACGACACCTGCGGCCAGCATCATCTGGTCGAAGCCGGCCTTGGTCTCGTCGGGGTCCCAACCAAGCGCGGGATCGGACAGGTACCCGAGGGTGCCACACAGAGCCATGTGGCATGAGAGCACGAGCAGCAGCAGTCCCACAGGGCGTGCGGTAATGCGGATAAGTGAAAACTGGTTGCCGTTGGCAAGGTTGCTCAAAACATCCCTCGCTTGAACAACTTAGAGACCGCTTTTCGCCGGGAGCCCAAGGCCAGCACCACGACGGTGTCACCCGGCTCTACCTGGGTGTTTCCCTGGGCAATGGTCACGCCGTTGATGCCCACAACGCCCCCGATGGACACGCCTGTGGGCAGGGACATCTTGCTGAGCGGTCCCTCGGTGATGGGACTGTCTAGCGCGGCCACGACCTCGAGTACTTCAGCATCACTCTCGCCCAAGTGGATCACGCTCTCGATTTGAGCGGGTCGGGCGTAGTGGAGGATGTGGTCGGCTGCGACCTGCCGAGGGGAGATGGCCATGTCCAGACCCAATTCTCGGTAGATCTCGATGTAGGCCGGGCGGTGGACGACACTGCACACACGGGGGGTACCCAGACGCTTGGCCAGCAGGGCGCTCATCATATTGTTCTCGTCGTCTTCGGTGACGGCGAAGTACAGATCGGCGCGGTCTACATTTTCTTCGCGCAGCTTTTCGACGTCGGTGCCGTCCCCGTGCACCACGTTCACTCGCGGGAGGCGTATGGCGAGGTCTTTCGCTTTCGCACGGTCTGTCTCCAGCACCGTCACATCCACCCCCACCTTGGCGAGCTGGCGAGACAAGTGTTCACCGAGGACATTGCCGCCGTAGATCACCACTTTTCCGGCCGAATACCCGTGTACAAACAAATCTTCGACTTCGTTCATTCGACCTGTTCTGCCAAAGAGAAACACCCGGTCACCAGAGATGAGAGAGTCTTCTCCTGCTGGAATGAACAATTTATCGCCCCGGATGACCGCTCCGACGCGTGTTTGCTCCGGTAATTCTAGTGACCGGAGATTCGTTCCGATGACCGCGGAGTCAGCGGGTAGTTCGACCTCAGCCAACTCAATTCGATTGTTGGCGAACATATGAATGTCGATCGCACCGTGAGATCGGGCGATGTCGAACATTTCGTCGGCCACAAGGATGTGGGAGTTCACCACCATATCGATGCCAAACATGCCGTATTGCAGGCCCTTTTCCTCCTCACCGGGCGCGGAGTCTTCGTACTCGCCACTCTGCAGGCGGGCGACGGCCCGTCCCGCTCCCAATTGTTTGGATGCCAGCGCCGCGATGAGGTTGACTTCGTCCGAGTCGGTGGCACACACCACCAAGTCCGCGGTGTCAACACCAGCGAGGGCTAAGGTGCGAGGGTTCGCCCCGTAGCCCTTGAGGGTCGCTACATCGAGCCGCTCACTCATCAGATCGATTCGCTCTTGGTCGATGTCGACCGCCAGCACCTCGTGGCGTTCTCCGGACAACGTTTTGGCGACGTAAGCGCCCACTTCACCCATGCCGATGACTACCACCTTCATCCTTGGCTCCATTTGAGCATCTCTCCGGCTCCCCGTTGATGCGCCATCATAAGCTGCCTCGCCCGATGTCGGAAGTCACCCGTTTCCGAACAGGCCAATCGATGGGTTTGGCCGGAACATATCCGAGCACTTCGTGGGCCCGCTGTCCGTCGAGTACGCCGGAATAAATGAACCAACGTCGGTTCATCCCATATCGAAAGTCATGTCCCGTTAGGCGGCGGCGAATTCGGTACAAGGGGGTCAATACTGAGTCGATGGCGGGGAGACCAATGCGCCCCCATCGTTTGATCGCTGTGCTGAGCGGCAATGTGTCGGCTCCCGGAATGTTGAACACGCCCTGCTCATTGCTGTGGATCGCGGTGCTCAGGGCTTCTACAGCATCATCGATGGTCATCAGGTTGATCATGGGGTCAAAGCCGGCAGGCTGAAAGCAGACGGGACTCTCCAGGTAGTCAAACAGCTGGGAACCCGTGCCAGGGGCCAGCACCTCCGCCATCCGGAGCACGACGATTTGAAGGGGGCTCATCCCCATCCGAACACAGGCAGACACATCGGCTTCAATGCGATCACGGACCCACTGGGGGGCGTGTCCGGACATATTGAGAGGGTGCTCCTCGCCGATGAGCACCGGAAGGTCTCGCTGCACTTGGTAGACCGCTGAGGCCGACCGGACGATCAGGCGGCGGATCGTCGGGTGCCGCTCACAGTGGGCCATCAAGTTGCGCACGGAGTCCACATTGTATGCGTGTACCCGTTGCCCTTCGTCTGTGGCCGAGAGGTGCATGGCCGTGTGGATCACTGTGTCGACGCCCAAGGTTTTTGCGGTGTCGAACAGCAGCTGATGAAGGTGGCGATTTCTGCCGATGTCGACGCTCTGCACTGTGAGGCGCTTGGACGGGGCGATGGGGAAGGTGTCTTGGTGGTAGCCAGTGACTGCAACAATGTGCCCAATGCGCGAGTCGTCCAGCAGGGAGCGCACCAAGGCTTCTCCGATGGGAGCTCCAGCACCGGTGACCAACACGCAGGTTTTTTTTGAAGGTTTTGCGCTCATTCGAAGATTCCTGTGCGCTCGCTGAGGCCCTGGTGCACGAGTCTCTGTACCGCTTCCTGAACCCGTGCCGCGACCTCCTTGACCGCCTGGGGATCGTCCGCATGCTCGGGCTTGAATTCCTCGTGAACGGGGATTGGCTCACCGTAGTACAGGTGGTACCGGACGGGCAGGGGTATGGGCACAGCGGGGACGGGCATGATGGGCAGGCCAAAGAGCTTGCCGATGCGCCGGCTGGAGAACAGCGCGGGCAGTTGTTCTTCGCCTCCGACCACGCCGATTGGCACAATGGGGGCCTGATGGCGGATGGCGAGCTCCGCGTGTCCTTCACGGAATTTTTGGAGTTGGTAGCGCTTGGACCACGGCTTCACGATGCCTGGGACACCCTCAGGGAAGATCATCAACATCTCTCCTGAGTTCAGCAAGGTGCGCGCGTTGCCACGGGAACCACCCACCATCCCGCCCCGGGCGAAAAAGGTGCCGAGGTATGGCAAAGAGGGCACAAAGTGGTCGGCGATGGGCCGAGCGACCCGGGGAGGCTGGGTGTGCCGGAGCACATCCAGCCAGAGCATCATGCCGTCGATGGGGATGTTGCCGGAGTGATTGGCGGCCAGCACCGCAGGGCCTTGGGAGGGAATGTTTTCGTGTCCCCAGCTGCGCACCCGAAAATACTTGTCGTAGAGGGGTGCCAAGACGACCTCGCCCAGCGCCACGAAGCTGGGGTGCATTCCGAAGGCATCAAAGCCGTGGCCGGCATCCTGGAAGTGCAGGTCTGCAATCCGGCTTTGACTGGAGGCATCCAAGAATAGCGCTGCGAATGCATCGGCAATGGCAGGTGAGAAGGCCATGGCCCGAACCTATCGCGTGGGGTCCATCCGGGCGGCTTCTGCGCGGGCTTTTTGCGCGTCTGTTTCACGGCCGAGTCCGACCAGAATGTCCGCCTTCAATCGCAACAGGCGTGCCTTTGTGAACGGAGAGTTGGATTTCAACTTCAGCGCCGCCTCTACCTTCACCAGCGCTTTTTCGTGGTCGCCCGCCGCGAACAGGCTTCTGGCCTGGGCTTCGGTCTCATGAAATAGGGGTTCCCCTCGAGAGGGTGGGGCCGTTGGCGCTTGGGTAACGGCACCCGGTACGGGGTCTGCTTCAGGCGGCGCCTCGGACATCACATCCATGTCGTCCTCAGCCAAAGATCTGGAAGGTGCTCTCGGTTCTGCTGCGTCGGTTTGGCTCGCGCCCGCGGCTCCGTCCGTTCCACCTTGGTACCAGCGGGCTGCCCGGTTCCGTGATTTCTTTTGTTTCCGTCCGCTCGTTACGGACGCGGCGCCTACCGAGATCTCCTTTTCCTTCGCCCCTTCGAAGTCGACCGCAGCGCCGCCTGCAGAGCCGAAAATATCGCCCCCCTCCATTGCCTCCACTGGCTGTTCTGGTACTGCTTGGAGCCATTCTTCCGCTTCTTTTTTCGGGGCCCGGGCCCCGGGTAGCGATCGGTCTGAAGGCGCATCTGCGAATGCCGGTGGCGGTGGCGGTGACTCTGGCATGACAGCTCCCCGGCTGGCCCTTCCACTTCGTCTGGCCCCCGCACTCTGTTTGGTCGGCGTGGGCCGGGCGGATGGACTGGGGGCAGATCGCTCCAGGACAGCATCGACCTCCGCCAACTTTTCTTCCTCCACTTCTTCCGCTTCTTCAAAGGTGACGGAATGGATTTGGGGTGCATCT
>JAYZVA010000154.1:0-12444 GCA_036156175.1 Myxococcota bacterium | reverse complement strand
TGGTACTTGGTCTGGATCTGGAAGGCTTCGTTCATGTAGCCCTTGGACTGAACCGCAGTCGCGACCTCTTCGGTCACCGAACCGCCCGCCGCGTCTTCTTTGTTCTTGTACTCAAAGGCGACCATCGATGCGCCCTCGGCGTTGGTGTTCAGGCCGTAGGCGCTCTCCATCGTGACGGATCCGTATGCGTCCCACCCGTAGGACTCAAAGGGGAGCGACCAGTCCCAACGGAAGCCGGAGTTGCCCATGTCGTTGAAGGTCTCGGCGTGCAGGCTCAGCACGGGCTCGTCTTCGACCATCAGCTTCCAACCCTCTTCCAGGTTCGGGGTGGTCCGCGCCTTGACGACCGCCACCCAGAAGTCCGAACCGCGCTCGATGGACGACTCGAACCAGAAGAACTCGACGATCATGTCGGTGGTGTTGCCGTGGATGTCCTCAACGCCCGCATACAGGGTGTTCCCGGAGAAGAACGCGTACCGATAGTTGTCGTCGTCCTCGAGGATTCCGCTGGTGACCGCGCCAAAGGTGACGTCGATGCCGGCTTGGAGCATGACTGCACCCTTGAACGAAGTCTCGGCTTCGGAGACGTCGGTGTAGGTGGTCGTGCTGTCGTCGCCGTAGGAACCCCAGTCGTAGACGCCGGTGTCGGCCTGGGCTGAGGGGATCGTGAGGGCGGCGGCGAGTCCGAGAGCGCTGAAGGTGTGAGCAGTTCGAGTCATGATGTTCTCCGCGGGTTGGGTTGGGAGGTTTGGGATGACTGGTTCTACAACATCGGAATCGCGCTTGTGTGACGGCAAGGTGAAACGAAACCCGTTGGCGTGACGGCTGCGTGACAAGCGCAGGTGCGGCACGATTCCGTCTCAGCAGACGGTTCATTTGGTGCGGCCTACGCGGTTTTTTGGAGGGATCCCACCGCCCTCGTCAGGTGGCTGGGATCGGGTTGCGTTGGTTCACTGTCCCCGCCAGCGCAGCATTGGCACCACCCAGGCCGCCTCAATGGCGATCCCCCAGGACATCTTGGACGTGCCCGACAAGCGATCGGCGAAGACGATGGGTACCTCGTCAATCGTCGCCCGATTGCGGTGGGCTCGGAAGGTGGTCTCGACTTGAAATGCGTAGCCATCGGAACGGATGCTGGGGAGTTCGATGTTCGCCAAGGTCTGGGCACGCCACACTTTGAATCCGCCGGTCAGGTCCGAGTAAGGCAGTCCCAAGAGCGTCCGTGCGTAGCCGGAACCGAACTTGCTGAGCAGCTCTCGACTGGTCTCCCAGTTCTCGATTCCGCCGCCATCGATCCACCGAGAACCCAAGACCAAGTCCGCATTCTCGGCCGCCGCCAACATGGCCGGGAGGTCGCTTGGCCGGTGGCTGAGGTCTGCGTCCATCTGCACGATGGGATCCAGACCCTGCTCGAGGGCCACGCCCATCCCATGCACGTAGGCACTGGCCAGGCCTTGCTTTGTTCCGCGCTGGATCACGGTCGCCCCCGCCTCGACGGCGATGGCCTCGGTTCCATCCGTGCTTCCATCGTCGACGACGATGATGCGCGCGTCGAGTTCGCGAAGCGCGGCAATCAAGGTGGGCAGGTTCCCCGCCTCGTTGTACGTCGGCAGCACAATTCCAATCATGCTGCCCCCGGTGCAGTGCGGGACCGGGTCGCGCCGGGTTCCGCAGCCCAAGGGGTCGCGTCACCGATCGTCCGTTCGCCGATGGGCGAATCGGGCGCGACCGGAGCGGGGTTGGAGCCGGATGACACTCGGGTGTGGATGAGAATGGGCGGCATGGTTCCCTGATCTATCCCCCAAGCGATGCGCTGGCCTGCACAAGCCCCGAAAGCCATCCTCGGGGATGCCGCGGTGGGCCCCGTCACTGGTCGGGATCGGCGAACCGATGTTCACCGAGCCCATCGATTGCGACCCAGTACATGATGTCCGTTGTCGTCGGTGCCACCCAGTGTCCACTCCGATCGAGTGCAATGAATCCCGCCGACCACCCCCGATGACGCATTCGGTCCACCAATGCTTCCGCAGCGGGCTGGAGCGCCATGCCCGCCTCGACCATCGAGACCAAGCGGGCCGCGAGCGCGCCGTCCACGATGTCTTCGCCGACGCCGGTGCAGCTGATGCCCGCCGCGGCCGACGCGAAGTTGCCCGCAACGGTCGCGGAGTCGCTCACTCGACCGACGCGTTCCATGCCCCGGCCACCGGTGCTGGTGGCTGCGGCGATGCGGTGATGCTCGTCAAGCGCGACGACCCCGACGGTTCCCGTGAACCCTTCGACCCGATTGCGCCAAGCACGAATTGCCTCCGGGGTGCGCACGTCGCCGGTCCGAAGTCCGAGCTCCATCGCCCGATCCAACGCGCCGCCTCCGCAGAGCACCCGATCGGTCTCTTCTTGAAGGTGGGCGGCCAGCACGATGGGATTGGTCAGCCCCTCCGCGTTCACAACGCCGCTGAAGCACTCGCTGTCGCCATCCATGAGGGCGGCCGATAGGCGCGCGCCGCCGTCCCGCTGGAGCTTTGAGCCCGTGCCGGCGTTGAACAGGGGGTTGTCTTCCAGTTCGACCGTTGCCGCAACGGCGACGTCGACCGCCGATTCGCCGTCCAACAGGCGTTCCCATGCACCTCGGGCAATGCCCGCCAAGGCGGTCGCCACCGCCTGTCGCGCTGCCGGTGCACGGATGCCTCCGGCGCCTCCGTGAAGGATCACCGTGGGCACAATGGGGTCCGCCTTGCGTGCGCGGTGAACGCGCCCGTCGCGAGGGTGCGCCCCGCGGGTTGGCCTCGGTGTGGGGTCATCCGTCTGCGCTTGCCCCGGTTCCCGCGGATCGGCAGATGCCACGGGTGGAGGCCTCCATGAAGCCGAGAAGTTCGTTCACATCGGGCATCGCCGCATACGTTTCGCGGACTTGCTCGACCGCAATTCGCAGGGGAAGTCCCTGATGGAAAAGTTCGCGGTAGGCGCCCTTGAGGGCATTGACTGCATCGAGTGAAAAGCCGTTCCGACGCAAGCCAACGATGTTGAGGCCATACAGGCGCGCACGGTCGCCGCGGGCGATCGTGAATGGGGGGACGTCTTGGGCGACCATCGCGCCTCCGCTGACCATCGCATAGCGTCCCACGCGGCAGTGCTGGTGCACGCCAACCAAGCCGCCCAACACCGCGTGATCTTCGATCCGGACATGGCCGGCGATGTTGGCGGAATTCACGAATGCGCAGTGGTTGCCGATGGTCGCATCGTGCGCGACATGGCTGTACGCCATGAACAAGTTGTCATCGCCGATGGTCGTGTGTCCGGACCGGGTGCCGCGGTTCACGGTGGTGTACTCGCGAAACACATTCCGCTCACCAATCGTTAAAAAACCGACTTCACCCGCGTATTTTTTCTCTTGCGCATCGCCACCGATGGCGGCGTAGGGAAAGACGGTGGTGTCCCGTCCAATCGTCGTCGGGCCCGTGATGCTCGCATGGTGACCAACGGAGACCCCCGACGCGAGGGTGACACCGGCTCCAATGACGGCGTAGGGGCCAAGCGTGACGCCGTCGGCGACGGTGGCGCCCTCGTCGACTATGGCGGTGGGATGGATCGACATTGAACTTCTCCAGTGCCGGCATCCTAACGTGCACCGAGACCGCCGCCCCGTCTAGTTCTCCATTCCACCAACCCGGTATTGCCCGTCCTCGAACTCATTGAAGAACACGGGTACATAGGGGTGATTCACCGGTTCTTTGCTCGGGTCGACCTCGAGGTTGCTCTCGGCCTCGTATGTCTCGATGGAGCGGTTGTGAACCAGAATTTGATACCAAGGGCGCTTGCGGTCGGCTGCGCTCGGTTCGACGCGGGCGGAGAGGTCGAGGCTGCCTTCGAAGTCGGTGTGGGCATCCACGATGACCCCCCGGTAGCCAAATCGTTTGTGGTGCACGATTTGACCGACGCGAAATGACGGTGTTCGCCGTTTGTTACTGCTCATCGCGGCCCCCGAGACTCCTCCCCAGTGCCTGACCCCTTCAGGCAAATTCAGTATCGCACATGTCGAGTGATCTGTGTGTAGTCGTGTGTGACATTTGCGCCGGGACAGTGCTCCCGAAGTAGCTTTTTCGCCGTCAGGGCTCCTTGATTGTCTGCCCAAGCATTGCGGATTCGCGCAATCACGGTCAGGCCAATCGCCTGCTGGACGGCGACGGGATTTACCCCAGAGTCGGCATGAGCGCGATTGATGACTCCCAGGGCAAGCGTGCCCGGAATTTCGAGTTGCGACAAGACCCGAAGTCGCCGCTTGGCTCCGATGAGCGACGGTCGCTGCTCGGTGGTGACCAAGAGTCGTTCGTCCGCATACCGGCACGCCGTCAAGGACACTTCGTTGAGGTCGGTACCGGCGTCGATCACCACCCACTCAAATGCTCCACGGAGGGCATCGATCAGCGCGACGACAGCTTCGGCGGGCACCTCATCGGCATCGGACAAGTCCGAGGCCAACCCGAGCACAGCAAACCCGAGGGGGTGCGTGGCGAGCGCATTGGGCTCAAGGCTCCCTTGGGCGATGACCTGGAGCACGGTTGGACCGGACTCCACTCCGATGTGGACTCCGACATCGCCGAGAAACAAGTTCAGGTCCACCAACACCACCCCGCGGCTGGCGTCGGCGTTCAATTCGGCCGCGAGATTGGCGGCGATGGTTGTGGTTCCGACGCCTCCCTTGGAGCCGAGGACTGCGATGGCTTTGCCGGTGTTCATGACACCTCCTTCAGTACGCGATTCGATTGATGATGTGTTCGGGAGAGGGATCGATGGACCAGGCCTCCAGGATGTCATCGGCTGGAGACCGTCCGTGCTCGATGCGCTCGAGCAAGGGCGCGATCTTCTCGGTGTCGTCGGGAAGGCATGCGTTCAATCCGCGCTCGGCGATTGCCCCCAAGTCGCTGGCCCAGTCCGCCAGGCTCCGGCCGCCAACATCCGCCGCAAGGCCGTCTCGGCAGGCGGCGTTGAATCGTGACGCATGGGTCCCGTGCTGTTCCAGTTCTTCGACGAGGGCGATTCCCTCGTCCATCGCAATGCTGCAGTACAGCATCCCGGTGAACAAGGCGCAGAAGGCCAGGGCCATGTCATGACCCACGCAGTCGGCCCCCCGAATTTCGATGGTCCGCTTGATGCGCACCTCCGGGAAAACCGATGTCTGGTGCAGGTCCCAGTCCGCCCATGTGGGAAACGCACCATCAATCCCGTCGTTCATGAAGGTGTGAAACGGCACGCCATGGGCGGGCACCCAGTCGCCGTTGTGCAGGCGAAACATCATCGGAGAGTTCAACAAATAATCGACCCATTTCTCGTGGGAATAATCCGCGCGCAGTCCCGGAGGAAAACCGGTGCGGTCGGGGTCGGTTCGGGTCCAGATGTGGCCGCGGTAACTCTTGAAACCGGTCGGGTTGTTCTCGAGGAGGGGGGAGTTCGCAAACAGCGCGGTCGTCAGGGGAGCGAGCCCCGAGCTCAGGCGAACCTTCCGGGCGCAGTCCGCTTCTCCTGAAAAGTCAAAGTTGGCTTGAACGCTGCAGGTGCCCTTCATCATGTGGGCCGCCAAGTCTCCCCGTTCCGGCAGGTAGCGGCGCATGATGCCGTATCGCCCTTTGGGCACCCAAGGAATGGACGCCACGGGGGCGATGGGAGTCAGTCCGGCGGCAATCCACACGTGGTCCTTCGGGTCCGAAATCTCGAGCAGGCGGGTGCGGTTCTCCATCATCTCGTCGGCCAGCGCGCTCAGCGTTCGGTGCGGTGCGCCACTCAACTCCACTTGCCCGCCGGGTTCCAGGGTGATGTTGGATCCGTCGGTTCGATGCAGCGCGATCAGGTGATCGCCTTCGTTCACGCGTTCCCAATCCCCATCGGCTGCGAGTTGGTTCAGAATCCATTCGATGCCGTCCGGTTCATGAAAGCCGATTGGCCGTCCATCGGGTCGCACCACGGCCCGCTCGAACTCACCGCCCACCCGCCACTCGTGGCGCGGGCATCCGTAGGTGTGGAATCGCTCGATCAGGTGGTCGCGGTTCAGTCTCATCGAAGTTCCTTGCCGAAGGGTGGTTCCCCAAGGCTATGATGGCACCGGAGGTCCAGCATGCGGTTTTTATTTCTCGTCCTCGCTGCGGCGTGCACCCCGCACCTGACCAGCGAACGCGAAGAAGTCACGGGTCTGAACTGGGAAGTCCCCGAGAACAGCTGGCCTGCAAACGAACCGCCCGCGACCCTCCGCGCCGAGGGCTACGCGCAGGGCGATGTGCCCCACGACTTTCGAATGATGGACCAGCACGGCGACGAGGTGTCGCTGTGGCAGTTCTATGGCAGCGTTGTCTTGCTCGACATCTCAACCATGTGGTGCGGTCCGTGTCAGCAGATTGCGCGGCATGTCGACGAGACGTGGAACGATTACCGCGACCAGGGATTCATTTACTTGACGGTACTGCCCGAAGACACCGAGAAAAACCTGGTGGACGCCGATGACCTCAATGAGTGGGCCGAGGCCTTCGACATCAGCGCACCCATTTTGGCCGACCATGAGGGGTACGGGTATGCCGTCGAACCGACCCAACAGTGGCCCGTCCTGATGCTCATCGATCGGAAGATGACCATCGTTGCCGACCGCCTGACGGCATCGGACGAGGCCTTGCGCGACGCAATCGAATCCGAGCTGTAGCCGGTTACTCGAGCCGAAGGATGATGTGGAATCCGTGGGAGGACTCCACAATGCCCGACCGTTCGTTTGGTTCGAGGGAGAATGCGACCTCATCGAACTGAGGGGCCATTTGGCCTTTCTGGAACCAACCCAGGTCCCCGCCCCGAGGGCCGAAGGGTCCATCCGAGAGGGCGGCGGCCACATCCGCGAAGGGCGTGCCGTCGGAGAGCATGGCGAGGGCTTGTTGGGCGCGTTCTTGGGCCTCGGCGCGGCTGCGCTGCGACCGGGTTCGCTTCACGTCGGCCCACTGAACCAAGATGTGCGCGAGGTGGACTTCCACCACGGCAAGCCGCTCAATGATGTGAAACCCAAATGGCGTCTCGACCACTCCGGAGCGTGCGCCAACATCCAAGGCAATCACCGCGGCTTCGAAGTCTCGGTGCATGACGCCCGTCGTGAAGACGCCCAGCGCGCCTCCCCGTGAAGCGGAACCGTCATCGGATTGCGCCTTCGCCAGGGCCTCAAAGTCGGCGCCAGCGGTCAATTCGCCGAGCAACTGGGCGGCGGCGCGTTCGGCCTCGTCCCGGTTCCGCGAGACCGTGTCGTTCGCACCGACTGCCTCGGTGTGCGCCACCAGAATGTGGCGGACATTGAAACGCGGGTGGGGGACTTCAATGACGCTCTGGGACTCGCGACCTTGGTCCAGTTGTTCGTCGGGTGCCGCTTCGAGCGCCGCGGAGGGTTCCGCTGCGACGTCCTGAGCCGGTGCTTCGGAATTGCATGCGATCACGGATGCGAGCAAGAATGTGCTGAACATGGCGGGTGGTTAACCGGCCGGGTCCAGAATGGGGGTGCCGATGGCACGATTCTTGTGGTTCATGATGCTCTTGGGCGCCATCGCTCCCCGGTCGGCGCGGGCCGATGAGCGGCCGCTGCCGGACCGCGTGGATGAATGGATGGACAGCGTGGTGCTGCTGCTGACGGGTCCGGCCTGGTGCACGGGCGTGGTGATCGACGATGCGGGCACGGTGGCCACGGCCTACCACTGCGTGGCTGCCGGACTCAAGACCGAAGTTCGAACCCGAACCGGTGACCGATTCGTCGGTGAAATGACCGCCGCCGACCCCGCCAACGACCTGGCGCTGCTGCGCGTCTCGGGCCTCGCTGGAAGCGCACCGGCACGACCGCTGCGGGAGGCCGCGCCGCGGCAAGGAGAGGTCATCTACGGGCTTGGCCACCCATTTGCGCCGGCGGCGGGCCGAACCGCGGCGATGGAGGGGATGCTTCAGTGGAGCATCAGTGCGGGACTGGTCAGCAATGTGGGTCCACGATTGATTCAAACCGATGCGGCGCTGAACCCCGGGAACTCGGGCGGTCCGGCTGTGGATTCGGACGGCCGCGTGGTTGGCATCGCCAGCCGCAAGTTGAGCGGCGACAACGTGGCATTTTTGTCCTCGGTGACCAACCTTCACCGGCTCGTCCGCGAGCCGGTCACGCCGCGATGGTACGGCGGTCAGGTGAGTTTGGGGCTTTCCAGCTTGTCGACGGTGGAAGTCGGTTCGACGCAGGCATTGATGCTCCGGCTCGGCGCCATTGTGCGGGATCGCGTGGTGTTGGAGGGCAGCTACACGGTGTCGGGTTCTGCGCGTTCCACGGCGCTGGAGCGCGGTGCGGCATGGGGGCCCACAGCCGAGCTCACCGCGGCGCTTCGGCAGCGGTTGGGTCGGGGCGCCGTGTCAACGACGCTCGACGCGGGGGGCGGCATCATGGTTGCCCGAGACTGGTCGGCATCCTTCGACGCCGACGGTTCGCCGTATTGGACCGTGATCGCCGCCGACGAAGAACCGACGCCGGCGCTGTTTGTTCGCGTGAGCTTGGGCGGCATTGGTCTGCGGGTGGTCTCCCTTCCGAGCGGGCCGGGGGCGTGGGGTGCGGCCCCTCAACGCGGCGCCGATGCCGCAGACGGACCGGCCTACTTGGTCGCCCTTGACTTCGATCTGCCCGGCATCATCGCGACCTTCTGAGCGCCCCGGCTACGCGTACCGGATGGTCACGGGCGCGTGGTCACTCAGGCCAGCGGTGCGATTGATGGACGCCTCGGCGGCGCGGGCCGCGATGTCCGGAGTGGCGATCTGGTAGTCGAGCCGCCACCCGCGGTTCAGCTCGCGCGCTCGGCCCCGGTTGGACCACCACGAATAGACCTGAAGGTCGGGGTGGACCTCCCGGAACACATCCCGCCACCCTTGGTCCAGCAAGCGGTCCATCCAGGCGCGCTCGTGAGGCAAAAACCCCGAGTTCTTCTGATTTGCCCTGGGGTTGTGGATGTCCATCTCGGTGTGGGCGATGTTGTAGTCTCCGCAGACGATGGTCGGCATGCCGGAGTCCAGCATGGCCTGGGTCTGGTCGAGCCAGTGTTCAAGGAACGCGTCCTTTTTGGCCTGGCGGAGCTCGCCGGAGCTCCCCGACGGGATGTACAGGCTGACCACCTTGACCGGTCCCATGCCGGGTGCATCGACCACCTGCCAACAGCATCGTCCTTCGGCGTCGGCCCAGTCCAGCCCCGTACCGGTTCCGGTCTCCAGCACGGGCAGACGGCTCCACAGCGCAACCCCAGAGTAGCCCTTCTTCTCCGCTTCGACGCGCACGGAGGTCCACCCGCGGGGCGGCTTGTGCTCGCGTTCCATCTGGTGTTCTTGAATGCGGAGCTCTTGCATGGCGAGGACGTCGCACCGTTCTTTGGGCCGCCAGGCCGTGAATCCTTTTCGGGCGGCCGCACGGATGCCGTTGACGTTCAGTGTGGTGAGTACCCAACTCATTCTTCGTTCCCCCATTCCTGGATTCGCACATACAGACCCCGTCCTTCGCCGGGATCATCCGTGGAGACGCGAATTGCGCGACCGGCGGTGTCGATGGATTGCCCGACCGCCAGCCGCTCCACGGCCGCCCCGTCGACGCTGACGTCGAGGGTGCCTGCGGAACACGCCACGCGGTACAGCCGCGACCGCGCGCCGGAGTACACGGTTTGCCAGCGGGATTCGGGCGGGCCGTCGCCGGTCACGCGGATCTGCCCGCTGTGAGCCAAGTCGGCGAAGCGGGGGGCGGCCGTTTCCCTGCGGTTGACGTGGACGCGGGTCACGACCGGTGGCGTCTCGTCGGCGGCTCCCGCTTCATCGGGTTCCGCAATCCGGAGGGTGGGCCGCTCTCCGGCGGTGCGCGGGTCATCGCTCGCCCGTCCCCCCGGCACGACTTCGACCTCCGGGCGTCCCGAGTCGGGTGCCACCGGCTCATGACCAATGATCTGCACGTCGATGCCCTCTCCAGCGCTCATGGCGTCCAGCGCGGCGCGAACCCCGTCGGCGAGGGCGTCCCGCGTGCTGTGGTCCGCGACATCGGCTTCGTCGAGCGCGGTCAAGACCTGCTCGATCACATCGGACCATTGGTCATCGTTCGACATGGGCATCCTCCTGCGGCGCGCGCCTATCCCGTCGATGGCAGAACCGCGTGTTCCAACCAGCGTTTGCCACGAATCCGCCACAGAACCAAGCCCGACAACACCACCAGTTCCACGGTGAACCCAAGCCACGCACCCTGGGCACCCAAGTCGCCGCGAAAGGCAAACAGATAGGCAAACGGAATTTTGATGAACCAGGCACACAACAGCGAGACCACCATCACCCACTTGGTGTCCCCCGCGCCGTTCAGGCTCCCCGAGACGGCCATCACCACCGCGTCGAAGAGCTGGAAGGCCGCGGCCACCATCAAAATCTTTATGGCCACTTCCGTGACCTCGGGTTCGGCATTGAACGGGGCCACAAGGTGTGCGGGTGCGAACCAGAACACCACACCCCAGGTGACCATGATGCCCACCGCCAACTTGGTGGCCGACCACGAGACCGGCAGTGCCAATTCTCGCTTGTTTGCCCCAATGTGTTGGCCCACCAGCACCCCGGCCGCCTCTCCAATGGCGTGGCCCGGCAGGAAGCTGATGGAGCAGATTCGCACCACAATGATGTGCGCCGCGAGCTCAACCGGGCCGACAAAGGTGATCATGGACGAGAACGCGACGAAGCTCCCCATCTCGAGGGCGTAGCGGACCCCCACGGGGGCACCCGTCGTCCACAGCGGCCCAAGCAACGCGGGATCGGCGCGGTGGTGGACTCCCTGGAGGTGGGGGCGAATCCGAACCGTCAGGTACGCGACCTGGATGCTCATGGCGATCACCGTGGCCAAGGCGGCGCCAGACACCCCCATCCGGGGGAACCCATGCAGTCCAAAAATGAGCAGCGGATCGATGGCGATGTTGAAGGCGTTTCCCAGGATGGCGGCCTTCATGGGGGTGCGGGTATCGCCGCGGCCTTGAAACCATGCGGACATGGCCAAATTGGTCAACACCAGCGGCGCACCGAGCACGCGAATGCTGAAGAATTGGTCGGCGAACTCAGCCACCGAATCGGTCGCTCCGAGCAGCCCGAACAGCGCGGGGGGGAGCAGGCTGAGCGACGCCATCGCCACCCCCAACGGCGCCGCGATCCAGAGACCCTGCCACCCCAGCCGAGCCGCCAGCGCGCGCTGCTCGGATCCCGTGGCTTGGGCGACGAGAATGCGGACCCCGCTCATCAACCCAGCGCCAAAACTCTGGGTGAAGAACACCAACACCGCGGCCAGGCCGACGGCCGCCAGGGGGTCAGTCCCCAGTCGGGACACGTACAGCGTGTCGGCCACGCTCATGAGCGTGTACGACAGCATCGACACCATGATGGGCCATGCCAGGCCAAACACGGCACCCATGGACGCTTCGCTGTGTGCCGAGCCCGCCATGGTGCCTTCCCCCGAGGGGTCTACTGTGCGTTCGGTGCCCCGGTGTGTCAATCGGTGGTCGCGCGCTCGTGCCGCGCGGCCAAGTAGGCATCGAGGTCTTTTGCCCCTTCTTCCTCAAGCCCAAGCTCGATGCGGAGCAACCCGCGGTCGCGCCGAAGGTCCAGCGCGTCGGGCGTCAAAACGAGCAGCCGTTCCACGCAGCGAAGGGCGCCCATCAGGTTGTCTCGCCGCATGAAGGAGGCCTTCAGGTTGTTGTTGATGCGCACCATCAGCTGCCGGTTGGTCACGGGCTTCAGCCACCAACTCATCGGTGGAAGCCGGCCATGGGTCTCATCGGCGATGCGCTGGTACCACGGTTTGATGGTCTCGGTGCGCATGACCCGTCCGCCGCCGAAGGCGTCGATGTAGAAGCTCGGCGTGGCATCGGCTGGGGAGACCAGGAAGTGACGGGGAAATCCAATGCCGTGAATGGTGCATCCGTGGCGCCGAGCGACTTCGATGTACACGAGCGCCAGGCTGATCGGCAAGCCGGTTCGACGGTCCAGCACGGCATCGAGCATCGAGTTGTCGGGGTCGTCGTAGTCGGTCGAGTTCCCGACAAACCCGAGTCCGTCGAAGAGGTGGTGGTTGATTCGCGCGACGGCCTCGAAGACGGTGGCGTCCGCCGGCAGGAACAGTCCCGATGCAACGGCATCGAGCCCGTCGATCAGGTCACCAACCGAGTCGTGCCCCCGTTCCTCCGCGCACATCCACGCGAAGGCCAAGTCCAAGGGCAGGTCGTCGCCGTGCGCGCCGACGAGCGAGACCAACTCCGCACGCGCCACGGCGCGGGCGTCATCGAGTGCAGAATCTGGGGGGAAGGGTGCAAACACGACGAACCTTTCCTATGGTGTAGCCCTGACGGAGCCACCATGCACACGAACCCGCGGAGATGACGATGAATTGGACCCCCTACAACGGCGAAA
>JAYZVA010000153.1:0-6661 GCA_036156175.1 Myxococcota bacterium | reverse complement strand
CCTCCACAGTCTGCCACTGGGGGACGGTTTGGCGCGCTGGTGACCATGACTTCAACCGTTTCAGCGCGGGAGGGAAGAACGTCATCAGAGACCGTGAGGGCCGCGATGTATAAGCCGGTAGAATCCGGAGTAAAGGTGGCCCGGGCGGCATCGTCGGCACCCGCGATCACGGCCTCGCTTCCCATCGGGGTCACGGCGAGGCTGAAGGCGTACTCGAGTTCCGCCGATGGGTTGGGGGTGGTTGACCCCGATCCGTCCAGTCCGATGGGCTGGCCGACGGCGATCACTCCATCGAGCTCAATCCGAGCCACGGGGCGCTGTGCAGGCGTGGTTGCAACCACTTCGACGATGTCTGGAATGGAAGGCTGCTTGTCGTTGTCGACTGCGACGAGGCTGATGACGTAGCGCCCCACGACGTCCACGGTCAACGATGGGGTGGCCCCCCCGTCGGCCAGGGTGGCTTGACTGTCCTCCGGCCAGGACAACAGTTCCCACCGGTAGGCGGTGATGGACCCGTCTGCGTCAAAGGAACCGGTGGCGTCGAGTGTGGCGGTGTCTCCAACGGTGATCAAGTGGTCGGGACCCGCGTCGGCCACAGGAGCGAGGCCATCTTTGCCCGCGCACCCACTTGAAAGCACCAACCAAGCAACCCACCTGAGCATCCGCACTCCTACCACGCCCCCAAAAGCGCACTCGGGGCATCATAGACTACGGATTGGGCGCCGTGCAGCAGTAGGCCGAAATTAGGGGCGCCAATACTGAGTGACGTTTGCCTGCCGCACGAGATCGGACCGCCAGGCGGCAACCCAGTCGTTGCGAGCAAGGGCTTCCATCCGCTTGCGGATCTGTTCTTTGTCCGTCTCAAAATCGGACTCAGAGGGAACTTCCAGTAGGGTGATCTCGGCGAGCATTCGGCCCCCGGGGACTGGGAAGATGGTGTCAAGCAGCCCGGTTGACGAAGCGGTCTGGATCGCTTTCATCAATGCGGGGGAGTCGCTCAGGCCGGGAAAGCCGGGCGCCCCAATCGGGAACGTTGGTGTGTCCAACGCGATCACGTTCTGTTCCAACAGCAGGTCCGCGGCGGGTGCACCGTTCTCAGTCCAACTGGCCAACACGCGTTCTGCGTAAGCCTGTGCCACCTCGCCAACCTGTTTTTCGGCGGTGATGGTCTGGGCGATGTCCTTTTTCACGTCGTCAAACTCTGTGGTCTCGGCAGGAAAGACTGCATCCACCCGAATCAGCATCAGACCGTCAGAGGTCGTCACGACTTCCGCGATGGAGCCGGGCTCCGTCTCGAAGACGGCACGGGCGACCGACGGCGACATTTGCTCCTCCGCCATGATTCCGACGTCGCCTCCGTTCTCGGCAGAGACGTCATGGCTGAACTCTTTTGCGAGCGCCGAGAAGTCTTCCCCGGCCACCGCACGGTCTCGAAGGCCATCAATGACTGCACGGGCGTCAGCGCCGTCTTCCAGCTCGTCGGGCTTGATGACGATCTGCTGCACCTGGGCGCGCCGGGATTTTTTATAGAGACGTTTAAAGTCGGCTTCGTAACGGGCGCGAATGTCGGCCTCGTTGCTGGCGACGAAGGCGTCGATCAAATCATCGTCGACCTCAACATCGTTCAAAAGATTGCCATCGGGAATCCGAACAATCTTCAACGCGATTCGGGTCTGGCTTTGCATGAAGGTCCGCCGCACCTGCCCTTCGGTGATCTGGACCCCGGTGTAGGCGAACTCGGTCAGCTTTTCAAGGGTCAGCTGGGAACGGATCTGCGTTTCAAAGCGTCCCTGTGTCAGGCCCATCCGCTTGAGGTTTTTGGCGTACAGCGTGTCCGAGAACTTGCCGTCGGAGTCCTTGAATCCATCGATCTGCAGGACATAGCGGGCGATTTCGTCCGAGCTCACTTCGATGCCGTTGCGCTCGGCAACCTGCTCCAGCACCTCGACCTCAATCAGTTGTTCGATGGCTTGTTGGGCGAGGCGGGCCTGCTCTTCGTCGCTGGTGGCTTCGCCTTGCGAACGAGAGATGTTCCGCATGAGCCGTTGGAAGTCAGTGTCGGTAATCCGTTTGCCGTTGACCTCGGCGATCACCTGGTTGGTTGGACCGCCTGAGCCGCCAACACCCCAAAAGACGAACACCAACACGATCGCCGCGAAGACCGCTTTCATCCACGGATTGCTTGCGCCCGCGCGGATGTTTCCCATTACTCCCATGATGCACCTCTGAAGGGAGGGGCTATACCGACCCAAAAGCCATGCTGCAAGCCGTTTTCAGTCTTTAGTCTTCCACAGTGGGGCCAGGGTGTTCCGCTTGGTCTGATTCCGAGCAAACCGCTTCTTTGCTGATGGCAGCCACTCGCGCAGATTTTCCTTGCGCTGATTGTGGCTTGGGTGCGTTGACAAAAAGGTTGGGAGGGCGGACTTGCCGGCCTCCTTCCGCATGCGCGACCACACCTTGATGCCTTCATCGGGCGGGTAGCCTGCACGAGCCATGTACATCATGCCAATGATGTCGGCTTCCTTTTCGTGTTTTCGAGAAAATGGCAGCATGACGCCGACCTCCAGGCCCAGCCCCAACGCGGCGAGGAGCACGTCTCTGCTGCGCTTGGGCATCTCCGAGTGCTTGTCCATGTACAAATAGAGCGCCGTCAGGCCTCCAAGGACGGTGGCCTGTTGGGTGAGGCGTTCAGCACTGTGATGGGCCATGGCGTGGCCGACCTCATGGCCCATCACAAAGCCCATGCCAGCTTCGTTTCGCAGCACAGGCAGAATGCCGGTGTAGAACGCAATCTTACCGCCAGGCAAACACCAAGCATTGATGGTGTCCGGGTCGTCGATGAGTGCGTAGCGCCAGCGATAATTGGGCTTACGGGCGACCCTGGATATGCTGCGCCCGACCTTGCGAAGTGTCTGCGCGTCAGCAGAGTCGCGTTTGACGCGCTCGCTGGACAGCATGTCTCGGTACGCGCTTTCGCCGATGCTGGTCATCAACGGGTCTGGAATGACGTTGAGTTGATATCGTTGAGTGACGGGTGCGCGCGTGCAACCGATCGCCGCGAGGGCCACCGCCCCGAAGAGCAAAGGACGCAAGGCGGCCGATCTATTGACAGTCCAACACTTTGTCATGGCGCATTCGTTCCCAACACGTGATAGATATAAGTCTCGCGCATCCGTTCGATGATGCGCGCCGGTTCCTCGGCAGTTCCCTCGAATCCTACCCCTTTGACGCCCATGATGAACGCAGTATTCGGTGCCATGTCAAACGACATGGCGATTGACATGGGTACACATGCGACCCGCATCCAGATCGGGAGCCGGTCGGACGTGCTCTCGTCGCCGAGTGCGGTTTCGATCCTCCAAGATCGTTCCGGAGAGCGGCGGATGGTCGCTGTGGGGGAAGAGGCATGGGCAATGTTGGGGCGAACACCGGCTGACATTCACGTGGTGCGCCCCATTCGCGATGGCCTCATTGTCGAGTTTGATGTGGCGGAGGCCCTGTTGCGGCACCAGATGGTGCAAATTCAGGGGCGTCGACTTTGGGTCGGTCCACGAGTGGCGATGTGCATTCCTTATGGAACCACCGAGGTGGAAAAGCGCGCCGTCCGCGAGCTTGCCGAAGCGGCGGGCGCTCGAACTGTTCATCTCATCGAGCAGCCGCTTGCCGCGGCGGCGGGCGCGGGTCTTCCGGTCGCGGACCCTTGCGGCCAGATGGTGGTTGATGTCGGCGCAGGACACACCCAAGTAGCGGTCATTTCGCTGGGGGGGATCGTGTACAGCCGGAACGTAAAGGTGGGTGGTGACCACATGGACGCAGCCATCATTCGGCACATCGAGCAGCACCACGGAATTACGATTGGCACATCAACTGCCAACAGACTCAAGGATTCGATTGGAACCGCGTTACCCCGGCGCACTCGATCGGCGATGCACGTGTGCGGTCGCGACGTCGAGTCGGGATTTCCACGGACTGTGGAAGTCGCTCAAGTGGACATTGGTGTGGCGTTGGCCGAGTCGGTCCAGTTGGTGATCGACTCCGTGGTGGCCAGCATGGAGCACACCCCGCCCGATTTGACTGCTGATATCGCCAACACTGGAATCGTGTTGGTCGGAAGCGGAGCCCTGTTGCAGGACATGGACCGTGCCATTGGACACGCCACTGGGTTGGCCGTCGTGGTCGCCGAACAGCCCGGTACGTGCACGGTCAGGGGCGCTTCGATGGCCCTGCAAAATCAAACGTTGTTGAAAGCCGCCGCGGGGTAGGCTTGCAGCCGCGGCGGTCTTGCATTCGAAAGAGTCCTACAGTGCGGTCGCGACGAACTCATCGAGCGCTTTGCGGTTCAATGCGCCCACTCGCTGGCCAACCACTTGGCCGCCCTTGAACAGGAGAAGGGTTGGGATGTTGCGGACACCGAATCGCCCGGCCACTGCCTGGTTTTTGTCAACATCGACTTTGCAGATGCTCAGGCGGTTTTCATAGTCGCCCGCCATTTGGTCGAGCACCGGTGCGATTGCACGGCAAGGGCCGCACCAGGTGGCCCAGAAGTCCACAAGGACGGGGAGGTCGTTGTTCACAACGTCGTTCTCGAAGTTTGAGTCGGTGGTGTGCGTGATGAGGGGACTGGCCATGTTGGCTCCGTATTCGTTTCGAGGATGAAAACACTTTTAGAGTGTCGGGAGATTCCCTCCCCATGTACGATCTTGGTTGGGTTTGGGCAACACCGACTTTTTTTGTTAACAGAATGAGTGGTGGGACGCTATCTGGATGGCAGATAAATGACGGGACAAGCTACAATATCGTGGGATGGTGAGGCTGCATTGAGCCGGATAGCTGGTCCGTCTGCAGTCGCGTCTCCAGTGCAGGCGATATTCCTCGCGCACCGCGTCCAGGCCACCGGGCGCCTCTGGATGACCAGAGGGCTGTCGCTCCATGGGATTGATTTCCAAGAAGGGGCAATTGTGGGATGTACGGGGTTTACTGACCTCGTCGACGGGGTCACCGGGGACAGGCAGTACTCATTGCCCGATTGGGCCGAGGCCATCTCTCCGGCGGGCCAAGACCCCATTTCGCGTGAAACGATTGTTGCTCGAGCGCTTTGCAGAGAGGCATGCCAGGGGGCCGATTTTGGTGACTGGTTGGTCAACTTCGTCTTAGGGGGCTCTCCCAGCCCGCCGGGCAGCGTGCCTGAATCCGCAGTCGCGTCGCTGATCATTGCGCTCAAAGAGCGCAACAATGAACACAACGTCCGCACCTGGTTGGAATCCATCGCGAACGAGGGCCTCATCGCCGTCTTGCCCGGGGATTCCGAACGTTCGGAGTGGGGTTTGGGCGAAACTGAGACTCGTCTGCTTAACAGCGTGGAACGGGACGGATCCGTTGGTTCGCTTTTCGTTGAGTTGGGGCCAGAGGACTGGAAGTGTTTAGCGGTCTTGCGAGGCTTGGGCCTGGTGGCCAAAAAAGCGGTCGCCGCGGAGGCTCCTGCGGTTGCGCCCGAAGCGTTCACAGAGGGCGACGATCTCAGCGATGAGACGGAGATGGCCGATGCGGAACAGGCCGCACCGGTGAAAGAGCGGCGACGAGGTGATCGGCGCGCGGCAACTACAAGCCGGGATGTCCCAACACGCCCCCCCGAGGAGCGCCGCCGGGGAGACCGTCGGGCCGAGTCGACAAGCAGAACCCGGGACGGACGGCGGCGGAGGGTCGACCCACGCCGGGTTGCGCTCAAGCGTGCGCCTCACGAGAGCCCAGAGGACCGCATCGAGCAGCACCTCCACGAGGCCTACGAGGTCCTGCAATCGGTCAGTCCGGAGTTCCTGTTTCGAATCCGGAAGGAGGAACACCTCGACAAGATGGTGATCGAGCAGCGGTACCACAAAATGGTCACCCGCTATCACCCCGACCGTTACCGGGTGCAAAGTCAGTCGGTCAAGGTGCTTGCCGAGGCATGCTTCACGGCAGTTTCGGATGCGTTTCATCGCATCCAAGAACCGGAGTACGTTCAGGACCTGCGAATCCGAATAATTGAAAAGGAGACTGGGAAAAAGGTCGTTACGGACAAGACACGGGCGACTGCAAAGGTGGACTTCGCGAAAGCGGATGCGTTGTTCAAGCAAAAGCGGTTCGAAGAATCGCATACGCTCGCCGGAAAGGCTCGCGAAGGCGACCCAGACCGGTGGCAGTACGCGTACCTCTGGTTCCGCTCGGGGTATCGAAGTGGTAAGCTTCCGCTGGGCGAGGTCGAACCGGGCATACTCGGGCTCCAAGGGATGACCACCATTGAAAAAGCTGACCAGTTGTACACACTGGGCGAAATACTGCTCAAAGAAGGCAGCGAGACGAAGGCGTACAAACTCTTTCACCAAGCTGTTTCATTGGATGAAAAGAATGTGGGTGCGAACAGACGACTGCGGCTTCGAGACCGTCGGAAACGCGAGGAGGAGAAAGCGTCGAATCCGGGCCTTTTTGGCGGCTTGTTTCGCGGCAAAAACCGTTAGCGAGGCCGCTCAAAATGGGATTGGGTTAATGCCGTTCCGCTTATGAGTACACTGTTTGCCAGCATTGCTCTCCTCAGCATTTTGCTGCCAGCGTTCGGTCGTCTGATGTCGCGTCGAGTGAGCGGTATGAGGCGCTGGACCAACCATCGCATCTGGGCACCCATGAC
>JAYZVA010000152.1:0-6748 GCA_036156175.1 Myxococcota bacterium | reverse complement strand
TCTCCGCTTTGAACCAACAGTTCGGTGTTCACTTGCTTGATCGAGATGGCGGGCTGGCCTTGGACGAGGACCGAGAAGTCCGCGCGGTCGTTCTTGACGGCCACCTCGAGTTTCACCTTGTTGTCGGTGGTGATGTGCGGCGTGACCGTCAGGTCGAGCGCTGCATTGATGTACTTCACCTGAGTACCGCCAGCAGACGTCGACATGTACGGAATCTTTTGTCCCTGCAGGATCGTGGCGGAGGCGTTGTCCACCGTGGTGACGCGCGGCGAACTGATCACCTTGCCCCAACCATCGGACTCCATCGCCGAGAGGCGTGCATCCAGGTCCACGAGCCCCGGGATCGACCCAAGATGAAACGCCACCGAGCCGGTGGAACCGGAGGAAGGCAGGTCCACCAACAAGTTGGGTTGGTTCGCCGAGTAGAACACCGGCGCACCCTGACGGCTCATGCCACCCGACATCCCGACATTGTTGGGGAAAAACAACCCCGTCGAGTAGCCCGTGGCTGTGGACGCATCCATCTCACCGCCCCACTGAATTCCGAACGACTTGATGTACACCGAACTGGCTTCGACGACGCGCGCTTCAATCATGACTTGCGGGGTCTGCTTGTCCAGGTGCCGAATCAACTCGCGAATTTGTGCCAACCGGCTCTCGGTCTCTTGCACGATGAGCTGGTTGCCGCGTTCGTCCATCTGGATTTTTCCACGGTCACCCAGGAGGTTTTCCACCTGACCCGCCAAGGCGGGGGCCGATGCATAGTCCAGCGGAACCACCAAGACACTGAGGTCAGCCAGTTCATCTTGGGCGCGTTTGGCCTCAAGCGCCGCTTGCTGTTCTGCCTTGATCGTTTCGATGGGCGCGACCCGCACGATGTTTCCGAACCGCTGTGAGCCCAGGCCCTTGGCTTGCAACACCGCTGCAAGCGCTTGGTCCCATGGCACGTCCACCATCCGCACAGTGACGCGACCCGACACGTCGTCGCCGGAGACGATGTTGAGCCGTGACACGTGACTGATCAGACGAAAAATCGAGTGAATGTCCGCATTCACGAAGTCGAGGCTGATTCGTCGGCCGCTGTAGGGAACGGTAGCGGCGGAACTGGAATCGATCTGGAAACCCGACGCCATGCCCAAAAGCGAAGCGGGGTTCGCGGCACCACCGCCCATCCCCCAAGCGGAACTCGGCGACACCGTGCGGCCGGCGGCGCCAATGACGATTTCCTCTTGGTAGGCGTTTCGGATGGGCCCATCGGATTGGGACGGTCCCACAGCACCAAACTCTTGCGTGTCTGCAGTTCGGGCCGCGACGTACTCCTCTTGCAGGGCGGGCGGGACGGCAAAACGCACCGCTACGCCAGAGGCGGTCCGTGTGACATCGTAGTCGGTCGCCGTGCGGAGGCTGATGGCGATGCGAGCCCCCTTGGAAGTGGAATAAGCACGAACCATCCGGATGGGTGAAATGAAGTCACCGGTGTCCAGCACGCGCCGCAGGCTCTTGGGAACGTACGCGCCCGGCACGTCGATGAGCACCGTCTTCGGATTGGGTCGGGAGTCCAGCACGTCGTCGATGTTCGCCGCGCCAATGACCACCGTGTTGGTCTCCTGGCTGTACTCGAAGTCGAGCGAAGTCAGCGTCGCGCCCTCGACGAGCGAGTCGGGTCCGGACCGGCGGCGGTCGGAGTCGCCCAGCGGTTCGTCTGCGTAGACAACGGGAGGACTACGGTCCCCCAATGCGTCACCAATCGGGTCATCGTCCAGTGCCTCCCCCATGGGGTCGGACTCCACCGCGACGGCGGGGGCCGCTGCGGTGCCGCCCTCGATGGCAATGTCGATGCGGTTTCCACTCACGCTGAAGGTGTGGTCCGCCGCTTTGGTCAAGAAGATTTCCGCGCGCGTAATGACGCCGGCCTCGTCCTCGATGGTGGACACCAGGACCTCATCAATCAGGCCGCCCTCGCCGGACATCTCCTCCAACCCATCCACCGCACGGACATCGGCAATGTCGACGATGATCCGATGCGGGTCGGTCATGGAAAATGTACTCACGGCGGCGCCATCGGAACCTTCCGTCATGTAAATGTAGACGAGCGTTTCCTCACCGGGGACGATTTCGACCCCCTCCACATCGGCGGCCATGGCATCGCCGACAAGCAGGGGTGCCGCCGCGAACGACACAGCGAGAGCTGCAGTGACCGCGAAAGTTCGGATGGTGCGTGCGAAGTTGCTCATGCGAGCCCTCCTGAAATCAATGTCAACGTGGGGGCGGTCATTGGTCTGCACTCACGGGCAAGACCATTCGAATCGGATTCACAACCAGATCGCCGTCCATCGTCTGGTATTCCTCCGTGACCACCACCTCTGTGCTGGTGATCTGTGTGACTTTTCCCCAATTCTTCCCGATGTAGGTCCCGATCTCCATGACGTGGCCCACCAAGTCGGGGTCTTCAACCAGCGCTCGAGGCCGGTCGATTCCCCAGATGATGCCGACGAGTCGGTACTCATCAATCTCGTATTTTTGCAGCGGGGTCCGCGGCGCATCGGTCTCGATGGCCCCGCGCTCACCCACAGACAGGAATGCCCGGAAAGGGTCGCGCTTCCCAATCGGGTTGTAGACGTAGTCGGCCTGCGCAGCAATGGCGCGGTCCAGTCGTGTGACTGGACTGCTGTCGCCCGTGCCGGGCGGTTTGGGCGCAAGCATCTTCTTCTCTTTCTTGGCGCCCCCGCCCCCGCCATCGCCATCCGACAATCCCAGCATCTCACAGCCGGAGAGGACGGTGAACAGCAAGCCCATTGCGAACACGGACTGCATTATTTGCCCCTCCGTGCGCCTGCGCGACCCTTCTTTTTGTTTCGTCCCTTGACCGCAGCACCGGCAGCGACTTCCTCATCCGTGAGGAATCGGAACGTGACCGCCTTCCCGGCAACCGTCAGGTTGACTTTGCCTCCGCGCTCCACCGCGCGACCCATTTCGATGTCTTTGACGTAGACGATTCGGTTCATCTTCGACAACCGGTCGAAGAACATGGCGACTTCATGGAAGCTTCCAGCCACCTCAAGCTCAACGGGTACTTCGGATACGTGCTCGCGCTTCTCCTCAGGCAATGGCGTGAAGCGACGGACTTCAAGCCCCACTTTCTTGCCCAGCTGGCTGATTCCCTTCAACAAACTCGGAATCTCCCGCTTTGCGGGCAGTTCCTCCAGCGCAAGCGCAAGCTCTTTCTGGAGGCGCTCAAGCTCTTGGTCAAACGACTCTTTGTTTGCAACCCGGGCGGCGACCTGAGCCTTTTGACGCTCGAGGTTGACCCGATTGGTCTTGAGCGAGGCCACTTCGTTTTGAGCGGGCATGTACAGCCCGAAGAAAAAGATGGCCCCGGTGAGCAACCACACCACCAAATACACAAGGAACCGCTGCCCCCGTGGGAGCTTGGCCAGTTTCTCAATGATGGGTGAAGTCTGCACGGTGGTCTAATCCTTCGCCTTGCCTTTCTTGCCTTTTTTGCCCTTCTTTCCGGACTCTTCGCCTTCTTCTTCCGCATCGAGTTCTTCAATACCAGGCACGACCAGCGTTCCAGAAATCGAGAATTCTTTCAGCTTCACGCCGCTGGTTTCCGTCTGGTCGATGGCGTTCAAGTACACCTCGGAGAAGTAGTCGGAACGCTCCAAGTTCCCGAGAAAGTCGGAGATCACCTCGTTGGTCACCGCGACTCCCGTGATGGACACCTTTCCGCCAACTTCCTCAACTTGGGTCAGTTGCAGCTTTTCTGGGGTGGCCTGACTCAGCTCATCCAGCATGTGAACCGGACCCACCCGGTTTGCTTTCAAGCGTTTGATGACGCGCAGCTTCACGTTCAGCTCGTTGCTGAACTTTTCTTGCTGGTCGACCTCGGCCACGATCTTTTTGGTCTTGTCGATCTGCTTTTGGAGCCCGCGATTGAAGTCTCGCGCCTCGCCCAACTCGCTGCTCACCACGGCGTACATGCCAAACATCGCCACGCAGATGATTGCGAGCCCAATGCCTGCGATGATCATTTCGTTGATGACCGCCTCTTGGCGGCGGGAGTGCCGAACGGGCAGAAGGTTAATCCGGATCATTTGTCCGCCTGCCTCCGCATTGCCAGTCCAACAACAACCGCGGCTTGGGGCGACACGTCTTCGAGATACCCCTCTTTGAACTCACGCTCTTCGATCTGAATTCGTGCAAACGAATCCGCAACCTCGCACGGCAATCCGGTTTGTCGCGAGATGGCGCGTCCCAGACCGGGGGTGCGCGCAGCACCGCCCGACAGGTAGATGCGGGCCAAACCCGAATCCCCTGCGGTCGACAGATAGAAGTCCAGCGACCGCTGGATTTCCGTGGCGAGACTCTCTCCAACACTGACCAACACCTGTTCGATTTCCTCGGGAACAATCGCGCGCTCATCCTGCTCGGGGTCGCCCACTTTCATCTTCTCGGCGTCTTCATACGAAATGTTCAGCGTCCGCTGGATTTCTTCTGTGAACTGGCGGCCGCCCATTCCGATGTCGCGGGTGAACATGCTGATGCCGTTGCGGACAATGTGGATGGTCACGTTGCTCGCGCCCACGTTGACCAACGCGACGGAAGCTTCCATGTTGCCGTAGTTGTGCTGGAACATGTTTGCCACAGCGAACGCGTCCACATCGACCACGACCGGCTTGAGGCCAGCCTGGTGGATGAGCGATTGGTATTCGCTGACCAGCTCCTTCCGCGCAGCAACCAACAGGACTTCCATTTGTCCCGGGTCCTCGCCGGCATCATCGAGCAACTGCACGTCGATGTTCACGTCGTTGATGTCGAAGGGAATGTACTGTTCCGCCTCCCACTGAATGGACTCTTCCAGCTCTTCCATGGTCATCAACGGAAGGTTGATGCGCTTGATGATCACGGAGTTGCCGCTGATGGACACCACGGTCTCTTTGGTCTTGATTCGCGCCTTATCGACCAACCGGCGAATCGAGTCCACGACCGCGCCCGTGTTCATCACGGCACCGTCCACAATCGCCTCGGGAGGCAGGGGCTCCATTCCAAACGACACCAACCGGTAAGCGCCGGACTTGGAGTCCATCTCCAACTCCATCAGTTTTACGCTACTCGATCCGATGTCCAGACCAATGGCGCGCTTTTTCCGATTTAGCAGGCCCATTACAGGAATTTCCGAGGTTGGGAGTGACCGTAAACGGCCGATGGGAAGAGCGTGCAAGGCACAACAAGCCTCACGGTGGCCGATAGTACTGAACCCGGGGGAACGAGTAAAGCGAACGGACAAAGGATCGCGGGGGTGAGCAATCCAGGGGGGTATTAGCAAGTCCCCATAAATGAGGCCACGGCCACACATTGTGACGCCCATAAAGATGCTTAACTATCCAGGTTAAACCATCACAGTTGAGCAAAAAAAATGGCGCCAAAATCGTGCTGATCGGGAAACTTGGCCGCGCGTTGAGCACCCAAGGGGCATTGGAGCTGACGCTCGGCTATGCTTTTTGCGAATGATGTTTCGATTACCGCCATCCGTCGCGCAATGGGTCACTGCCGTTTCAGTTGGTGCGTTGTTTTCCGCAATGCTTCGTTTTTCGGCTCAAGAAAGTGGCGCTGCGCCTTCCGCCCTGGCGTCCGTTTCCGCCGCGTTGGTGATCCTCGCAGCCATCGCCATGTGGCGCCCGCCGTCACCTCGTTGGCATCGACCGTTGCTGGGATTGCCGTTGGTTCTGCACTGGAAAGCAAATTCCATCCGCGGTGCACTGGTTGACTTTGGGTGGAGTCAAGGCTTGCCCACGCAAGCAATTTCGATGGCCTGGGGCGCCCTTTGGCTGTTGGCGCTCTGGCCAACCGCGCGCATCGCGGCGACGGGTCTTCGCCGCCCGTTATCGGGCGCCTCCAGCATCGCGTGGGCCGGGGGCTTGACGGCAGGCGCGCTGCACACGGAAGCCGCCATCGGTTTCGCAGCGGTCGGGCTGCTGCTGGCCGACTCCCTACATCCGTATGAAAAACAGGCCTCGTCCCGCGGCCCGGGCATCGGCGTGCACTGGGCCACCGGTGCCGCAGCGCTGCTGTTCATCGGCGGCTGGGTGCAGATGCGGACGGTGTTCGACCCGACCGTTACGGGCTTCATCGTTGCGGTCGCGGGCTTTGCATTCGGCACGGCTTGGATGCCCAGACTGCTGTCCCAAAACGTTGCATGGGCAGGGACTGTAACGGCGGCACTCGTGGCCCTGCACCACGGCCTTGCGGTCCTCGCGCCGCAACTGGCAAGCTTGGGCTTAAACAACGCGTTCGGGTGACTGCCCGTGATCTGGCTCTCGATGCCTCTGGCCGGATGGGGCGTCTTGTGCGGGTCATTGGCTCCGCGCTCGGGCTTTGGCAGCCCATTCGGACTCGGATCGCTCGTCATTGGCGGACTGCTCGGACCGAGTGCACTGACCCACGGCAATACCGCCGTCGTGGCCGGGATGCTGCTCGCAGTGGCGGCCCTCATCGCCCCGACCGCCCTTCGCCGCACCGCTGCGATGACGATGCTTGCCGCGCTGGTGGGGTTCCATGGCTGGCTTTCCTCACCCGATGGCGCGCACACCCGGCAGGGCATCTGGGCCCACTCCAGTTCGCCAAGGGCCCTCGCCGACTGGCGGGACGGCGTGAATGTGGACCAGCGATTCCAGCACGGTTCAACCCCCGACGGAACCTTTGTGGCATGGGCCTCGCAGACCGATGACGGCGCAGCCACAGTGGT